>JBGVAQ010000305.1:0-6180 GCA_045224775.1 Acutalibacteraceae bacterium
CAGCCTTTTGGGAATGGGCTTATCTGCTCCCGTTTCTGTTGATGAAATCATCTTTGAAGAACCGGATAAGCTGCTCTCCTATGCTGAGTCATTCCGTCAGCAGATGGAACAGAACGGACTCCACTATACAGAAGATCAGTCTGTTATCGCTGCAATGGTTATGAGTGTCCTGAGTAAGTCTGTCGGAGATCCACAAAAAGTCTCTCCGGTTGTCCTGGATGAAATCTTTAAAAACGGTCACATATTCCATAAGGGCGAGCTTGAAAGTAACCCATATTATCAGAATATCCATTTTGACAATCAGAAACAGGGCAGATTTGAGCTTTCTATGGCTTCCTTCAGAAGATACGAGCTGTTTATGTACGACACGCCTAAAGACCGTTTTCAGGGCGTTATGATACCGGCTATCGGCACAGTAGACCATCGGTTTAAGTTCCCCAACATCAAAGAGAATGGTTCCGTCTGGATGTCCATTACGCCCAACGAGATCTTTACCATGCAGAAGCCCATCGAGGACGCTTCCGGTAAAGTATTAACTCTCGGCTGCGGTATGGGCTACTTTGCCTATATGACAGCTCTGAAGGACAACGTGGAACACGTTACCATCATCGAGAAACAACCGGAAGTCATAGAACTGTTCAACACATTCATCCTTCCTCAGTTTTCCTGTAAAGATAAAATCACCGTGATCCAGGCGGACGCTTTTGACTACATGGAAGCTCTCGCCGATGGAGAATATGATTACTGCTTTGTCGATATATGGAAGGGCAACACGGACACCGTACCGTATCTGGAAATGAAGAAGCTCTGCAGCCGGTTCAAGAAAACCTCACTCTCCTATTGGATTGAAGATGCACTCATAGCCACCATCATAGGTTTTGTTTACATGATCATCCTGGAAGAGTTTTACAAGAATCAGAACATAGACGCTCCGCAGATCTCAGAACTGCCGGAGGATGAGTCCTATAAATTGGAATATCTCAAAGAACTGCTCCGTGATGCAGAAATTACCAGACCAGAACACGTTGATTACTACATGGACTATCACAACATCATAAATCTCATGAGTTGAATCAAAGGCTACCTGTATGGGTAGCTTTTTTCATAAAAATAATGTTATTTTGATATGTGATATGAATGAATCAACCGCCACCACTCTCTGTAGTAGTTGTTATCATTATGATATCCATATTCTATTAAGTATTATATCTAATATGTTATCCCCCCTCTGAAACGCAATGTTTACAAGGCTTGCCACGATTTATGTGTGAGTAAAAGTTCGCCTGTTATGAGAAAAAGTTCGGTTACTATGAGTAAAGGTTCGGTGTAATGTGAGTAAAAGTTCGCTGAATTGTGAGAAAAAGTTCGATTTTCAATATCTTGTAGCCCACAAACCCTTATAAAACAAGGCATAGAACGAATTGTGAGTGATTTTTCGGTGAAAAAATGTATATACATATTGAATTGTGAGCATAATTTCGGTAAAATAAGTCTGTAAGTTTTAATTGTGAGTAATGTTTCGGTAAAAAACGAGGTAAATCATAATATATGACAGATAAATTTGATTTGAAAGAAGCGAGAAACCGCCTTGTCGCAAAGGATAATCGGCTTATTCAGAATAGCCGGTATGCTTTGGACACCAATGAAAACAAGGCTGTTTTGTACCTTATTTCAAAAATACAGCCAGAGGACGAGCCGGGAAAGCTGTACAGTTTTAACTGCAAAGAGTTTCAGGCTCTTATCAGATGGAGCAAGGACGCCCCATACAAAAAAATTAAAGCCATGCTTACTGATTTGTCTGATATGAGATGGTGGATTGACCTTGAAAATGGCGAGGAATCCCTTGTCAGATGGTTCCATATCATCCGAATGAATCCGGGCACGGGCGAGATTAAGATAAAATTCCATGAAGATATGTTTCCGTTTCTGGTTCAGCTTCAGCAACGTTTGGGAAACGGACAGTATTTCACATCTTACAAGCTTCAGAACGTAACCCTTATGAAGCACAGATATTCCCCAAGACTGTATGAGATTCTTAAAAGCTATCAGTTCAATAATCAACGATGGACGTTTGAGAACGGCACCGGATCACAGTATGATCTTCAGAGAATGATGGGTGATGCTATTTTGGAGGAAGGACCCGAAAAAGGAAAACCTATAATTCCGGATAGTTGGTCTAATTGGGCTGTATTCAAGCGTGATGTACTTGAACCTGCTGTAAAGGAAATCAATAAGTATACGGATATTAAGGTTGCCTATGACGGTAAGAAAGAAGATATCCATCATAAAAAGACCAGGGCAATACGTACTATTGAGTTTTATATGGTCGGCAAGACCGGACCTGAGCAGCGAAATACGGATGAGGTCATAGATGCAGAGTATCGTGAGATTGAAGATCGAGACAGATATCATCAGTATACGCTTGATGAATTATCGGTTGCAGACGCATTTTTCAAGGCTCATGATGAAAGCCTTGAAGAAGAACGTATAGAAAATGAAATGATTGAAGCCGAGAGAAAACAAAAACAGGCTGATAAATCAAAATATCCGGTTCTTTTTGCAGAGCTTAATAGTGATCGTTCCGCTAAGCTTAGCGAAAAGAAGGTTGCACAGCTTTACAGTACAGCCATTCAGGGAAGAGTTGCCGGAGTTGTTGATGTGAGCTGTTGGGAACTCTTTGCTACGGATCTCGTCCTTCATTACTACGATAAGATTGAAGCTACTCCGGAAGAGACCAAAAGCACTCTGTATCAGAGACTTTTAAATTGCCTTGAAAAAGACTATGATGGCAAGGTTTTTGAACTACAAGAAAGATACCGTAAACACTAAGTATATACACGTGCAATACACATGTAATACACTTATATATACAAATAGGAGAAATCAGAAAATGGGCGATTTAAAGAAGAAAAAAGTAGATTATGTAGCCAAAACAGATGACGGAGAAGAGATTCTGATTGAGAGTGGAGAAATGTCTACAGATGAACAGACGATTGAGCTTCTCCGATCATACATGAAAAAATTCTATGAGATGCAAGTTGAAAAACAAAAGAAAGAGAAAGGAGAAGATAAGTAAATGGCAAAGTATCGAACGTATAAAAACGGTATAACCGGACACAGATACAAAGGCTATTACATTATAAAAGGTGAGACCAAAGGCAAGTTCGCTATCTGGAATGAAGATAAGACTGTTTTTAAGGATAATATCTATGACTATGAAGATTGTGAATGGATCATAGACAAGGAGACGGTAGATCATTCCGATATGGTAATGATAAAAATGCTTTATGAGAAAGAAATACATGAGTTAAGTGCTTTATTTGTTGAACTGATGCAAAAGAGAGACCGAGAAGGATCGCTTGATTCAAAAAGTCAGAATCTATACAACTGGGTTGAAAAGGTCAGAAAAAGAAAGGCAGAAGATAGAGAGTTTTGATATAATACCATTTGTATATACATAAGTATATACAAAGATAATACATATGTATATACAAGAAAGGTGCGTGAAAACATGAAGGTTATAGCAATAGCAAATCAGAAAGGCGGAGTTGCAAAAACAACCACAACTTATAATCTTGCAGCTGCAAAGGCGATTGAAGGTAAGAAAGTTCTTATGATCGACCTGGATGCACAGGGTTCTCTTACCATTGCCACGGGCATTGAACCAGGTGAAGAAAGGTTAGAAGGGTTCAGCACGGTAGACTTATTTAATCCTAAAAAGGATCCGGCTGATACCGCTTTTGAGGTAAAGTCCATTCCCCTAAAGGAAAAGCTGTTTATTGTACCTTCAGATCCAAACCTCGCCAATACAGAAAACTATGTCAATTCACTTGATGAAAAGATTTACTTTATAAAAGATGCTTGCGAAGTGTTTGCTCAGTATGATTTTGATTATGTGTTCCTTGATTGCCCGCCTAACCTCGGTATTATCGTCACAAATGCCCTTGTAGCAGCTGACGAGGTAATTATACCGGTAAAGACTGATTATCTGTCATACAGGGGCGTAGAGCTTATCAAGGACAGTATTGAAAAGGTGAAAGCCAATAAGCGCATGAATCCTGATATAAAAGTTGCCGGCATTATTCCAACCATGTACAGAGGAAATGCCAACGATCACAAGGACATTCTTTCAATTTTGGAGAAGAAAGGAAAGATTCTCGGTATCGTAAAAGAATCTGTTGCAGCTTCCAAGGGTGATGTTGATGGTGTTCCGGCTGTTGTATCAGAGCCAAGGAGTGATGTGGCAAAAGCATATTATGATATTGCAAAATTGATTTAGTATATACACGTGCAATACATATGTATATACAAATCTGAAAGAGAGGTTTTATCATGGGAGACATGGCTAAGAAAAAGGTCGAAAAAAAGTCATTAGCGGAGAGAGAAGCAGAGCGTGCCGCTCGTAGACAGGAAATCCAAAATGACAACGAAACCATTGCATATATTTCTGGAGAAAAAAAGACAGAAGCGGAGACCATAGCACAGTATCAAAAGTCAAAAAATCCGCCAAGAGAAAAAGCAATTTCAGCGAGAGTAAACGGAGAAATATACGACCGCTTCAGAACGATTTGTGAGCAGAAGAACATGACTACAAATGCGGGGCTAAACATGCTTATTGCTGAGTATGTAAGGCAGAACGAAGAATAGATATACATATGTAATACACGTGCAATACATATGTATATACAAAAGGAGAAAAGACGTAATGAAGCGGTTATCAATAGATTTTGACAACCATTGCCTTTGTATTATGATGCCAGGGCAAGAGGGAACGCAGATAAGCTCGGAGCTGAAAAAAGAAGATTTTGAGAGCTTCATTCCGAAGAAATTCAGCGACAAATCTTCTTTTACATGGGATTTTGAAGCTGAGAGTATCAGCGTAAATCAGCCATATAAAGCAATAGATAACTTCATGACCAAGGAATGTTTTGTTCCAGAAGTCGTTGAACCCATGCCGAAGCTCGGTAAGAGGTTTAATGAGTTTATCAAGCTACTGAATATGGAGCCGGTGAACCTGGCAGACGAGATCCGAAAGGATATGCCGGAAATAGCTAAGTTATTTGGATTATAACTATGGATAATATGTCACCTGATGAAGCCCATAAATTTGCTTATAATTACTATGGCTGGGATGATGACGATACCAGCTCTGAAAGTAGTGGGCCTATTTTTGATGAAAGGGGTTTTTATTATGCCAAATAAGTCTGTGAAGGAAACAATTCATGCCAAAGGATTTGACATTGGAATATATACAACAGATTTTCAAAATGAGTTTATATCTCTTACAGACATAGCGAGATATAAGAGTGATGATCCCACAGCGGTAATTCAAAATTGGATGAGAAATAGAGACGTGATTGAATTTCTTGGACTTTGGGAGGGACTTCATAATCCGGATTTTAAACCCCTCGAATTCGAGGGGTTTAAAATCCAGGCTGGCGCAAATGCATTTACCATGTCTCCAAAGAAATGGATTGATGCAACAAATGCTATCGGCATTGTATCAAAATCAGGCAGATATGGTGGAACGTTTGCACATTCAGACATAGCTTTTGAGTTCGCATCATGGATTTCTCCAGAGTTTAAGTTATATATCATCAAGGATTACCAGCGCTTAAAGGTTGATGAAAACAGCCGTCTTTCTCTAGGATGGAATTTGCATAGGGAGATATCCAAGATAAATTATAGGATTCATACGGATGCAGTAAAGGAATATCTTATACCACCGGAACTTACCTCAGAACAGATTACATTTAAATATTCCAGTGAGGCAGATTTACTGAATGTTGCTTTGTTTGGAATTACTGCAAAGAAGTGGCGTGATGATAATCCTGATAAAAAGGGAAATATTAGAGATTACGCTTCTTTACAGCAACTTCTTGTTTTATCTAACCTTGAGAGCTACAATGCTGCGCTAATCGAACAGGGCAAGATTATGTCAGAAAGGTTGCAGTTGCTTCGTAAAATGGCAATAAAACAGATGGACACTATATCGGAATTGTCTTTGGATAAGCTTCCCAATTTAGTAGATAAGAACGAGATTTAGGAGCATTCCTGTAATTCAGAAATAACGCCAATTGAATAAAAAGAAACCTCTAAGTAAGATAAAGGTGTTCATCTTGGCATATGAAAAAACATCTTATGCTAAAGGCTATGGAACAGAAGCAGAGAAGCTTGCAA
>JBGVAQ010000306.1:0-12714 GCA_045224775.1 Acutalibacteraceae bacterium
CAATGTTTCAAAATTTTTAAGGAGGATGTTTATCATGAACATTAAAAAAAGCTTTTTGGTTGCTCTTGCAGCAGTAACAGCTGTAGCAAGCGTTTCTGCTCTTGCAGTAAGCGCATCTTATCTCGGTGAATCTACAGATGCTCAGCACATTGTAGTAGAAAAGGATGTTCCCACAGTTGTAACTGCTGTTCTTGACGGTAAGGTTGGCAATGCTCTTAAAGTTAAGACAGAGTTTCCTGTTGATGCTCCCGAAGGAGAGTATTACTTCTTTACAGCTCTTGTTGCCGATAAGGAAGTTGAGGACGCTTTCGATGCAGTTGTAAAGTCTGATCTGAAGGACGTTTTCGAAATCGGTCTTATGGATGCAGAAGGCAAAGGTGCCGATGAAGTTGCTAAGAATGCAAAAATCACATTCTCAACCACTAAAGCATCTGCTTACAACAAGGTATTCGCTTTGTCAGACGATGGAAATTTCGTTGATATGGGCGCTGTGGAAACAGATGACGGTCTTACATTCACAAACGATGGTTATACAAGATTCGTACTTGCTGCAGTTTATGATGAGCCTATCAGCGATCCGGACATCAGCAAGGAGTCTAAGCCTTCAACACCTTCAACACCTTCAACTCCTACACCTTCAACTCCTGTAACTCCTACAGGTGACAACAACACAGCAGCAACAGCAGCTGTATTTGCAGTAATGGGTGTAGTTGCTCTCGGTACTGTTCTTGCAACAACCAAAATGAAGAAATCTTCAAAATAATTAATGCTTGCTAAACAGGCATATGTAAAGGCATTGCTTCGGCAATGCCTTTATTTTTTATCCGTTATTGACATCTGACAATAAGTCGTGTTATCATTAAGCTGTAAAAAATTAATATTTATTTTTTGGAGGATGTTTAGCATGAACATTAAAAAAGGCTTTACGGCTGTGCTTGCAGCAGTAACAGCTGCAACAAGTATTTCTGCTTTAACTGTAAGTGCGTATCCTTTTGGTATGTCTGACGGAAACGGGCCTGTCACCGTCAGCATAAAAAACGGTAAAATGTCATCAGATGCATTAGCTGTAATTGACGGCGGCAGGGGCAAAAAGATACACATACAGGCTTTATTTCCCGACAATGCTCCTGACGGCGAATATATATTCACTGCATCTGTCATTGCAGATATAGATACAGAAACTGCCTTCGATGCAGTTATACCAAATTATATCAGGGACGTTATTGAAGTTACAGTTACAGATACCAACGGCAATCAGGTCGATTTCTTTGATAATATAAAGATCTCGGTCTCATCAAAATTAATCGATCCCACTGCAAAAACAACAAGCACAGGTGCAAATAATTCATATCTAACATCTATTACCAATATTTTCTATAACAAGGCATACGGTACAGACGGTTATAATTTCAAAGAGCTTGATACAGTCATTAAAAATAATGTTATAACATTTGTATCAAGCGGCTATACAAAGTTTGTACTTGCTCACGTTTATGATACTACAATGCCAGTTGATTCCGACATTACAAGTCCTATACCTACAAATCCGCCTGTAAAACCCAAACCTGAAAATCCGGATTCTGAAAATCCAACATCTGAAACTTCAAATACCGAAACCTCAACTACTGAAACATCAATTCCTGAAACTTCTACGTCAGAAACTTCAAATACCGAAAATTCAAATTCCGAACCTGTAAGTTCCGAACCTGAGAATTCCAAGCATGAAGATTCCGTACCGGTATCAGACACATCAGGACAGCAGCCTTCATATCTCCCTGCCCCATCAACTCCGGCAGCACTTACAGGTGATAATACGGCAGCTGCTGTATTTGCAATAATCGCCGCAGCTGCTCTCGGTACGATTTTTGCAGCAGCAAGAATAAAGAAATCATCAAAATAATTTATTCTGCATATAAAGGCATTGCTCTGTCAGTGCCTTTATTTTGTTATGAGAGGATAGAGCCACATGTTTAAAAACAAGCTTTGTGCAGCCTTATTGATATTGATAATAACGCTTTCGGGATGCTCGGACAAAGCCGACAACGGCTTTTATTCAAAGGACGTGTTCGCTATGGATACATTTATGAATATAAAAGCATACGGCAGCAATTCAAAGAATGCTGTGGAACTTTCAGAAAAAGAGATAATGCGTCTTGAAGCACTTCTTTCCGTAAACATTGCCGAAAGTGATATTTCAAGGATAAACAGCAATAACAGTGCTGTTGTATCGTCTGATACTGTAAACATAATACAAAAGGCTGTTGAAATATCCGACAAAACAGACGGTGCACTTGATATAACCGTCTATCCCCTGCTTGCCGAATGGGGATTCACAACAGGAAAACATAATATACCGTCAGTCGATAAGATCTCAAAGCTGCTTGAAAATGTTGACTATAAGAAAATAAAGCTTGATGCAGAAAAAAACACAGTATATGTCCCGAAAGACACATATATAGAGCTTGGTGCTGTGGCAAAGGGATATACAGGCGACAGAGTAAGAGACATACTTGAAGAAAACGGCATTGAGAGTGCTGTTATAAATCTCGGCGGAAATGTCTGTGCAATAGGCAGAAAGCCTGACGGTTCAAAATGGACTGTCGGCATAAAAGATCCGAAAGACACGGAAAAAATAATCTGTACTGTAAAAACCGAGGATAAGTCGGTTATAACATCAGGAAATTATGAACGTTTTTTCATCGGAGATGACGGACATATATACGGACATATAATAGATACAAAAACAGGATATCCTGTTGATGATAACGGAATCCTTTCCGTAACTGTAATAGGCAAAGACGGAACAGAGTGTGACGCACTGTCAACAGCCCTGTTCGTTATGGGAAAAGAAAAAGCACTGGAATTTTGCAGAAATGAAAAGGACTTTGATGCTGTTATCGCAGGAAGTGACGGTAAACTGTATATAACATCAGATATTATCGGAGATATAGAAGCCGCCGAAAATGTTAGTACCGAGGTAATAAAACGATATGAGTAAACACATAAAAAAACTTCTCCCTGTCTGTGCCGTTCTGCTTGTTGTTCTGATATGCATTGTATGGCTGATACTGCAAAAAAGCACAATGCATAAAGGCGGATATGCAGAAGTACGAATATCGGGAATATCTGTAGAAAGACTTGACCTTGATAAAGATACAAGGGTGCAGTTTCACGGACAAAACGATATAGATGTAGTTGTCGTAACAGAAAACGGCTGTGCTTATGTAGAAAAGTCAGAATGTCCCGATAAGATATGTGTAAAAACAGGGACAATATCAGCTGTGGGAGAACAGATAGTCTGTCTTCCTGCAAGGTTAGTGGTTGAAATAATCGGATAAAAAAATAAATTTCCAATGTATCGGATAATACTTGTTGACAAAAAAACCAAACTGTTATAAAATCATTTTATGTATTAGTTTTATTTTTGACAAGAAAGGAATTTTATACCATGATAACATTTGAAGCTAAAATAAGAGAACAAACCGTAAGACTTCTTTCGGATCTTCCTCTCAAGAATGCAGTCGGAGCAATTTTCAGAACACTTGGTCAGGTAAGCCAGAAAACAAATATCTTTTCCGAAAGATTTGCACTCTGCTTTGGCTGGTCATATTTCTACATGAGTCCGAGAGAGGATGAAAACGGAAATAAATACTGGCTCGTACAGACAGGCGATTTAGGTAAAGATCCTCAGAAGGATAAAGTAGATAACTGTACTACCGCCCTTGTAGTTCAGAACATGCAGATAGAGGCTGTACAGATAGCCAAGGTAGCTCCCGAACCTGCTACCTGCAAGGATACCGTACTTGTTCTTAAAGAGGCTAAAAATGCCGAGGATGTCTATATGAACAGATCCGAGACAGCAAAAGACGGCGACTCAGGCTGGTATTTTGGACTGCTTGACGATCCTAATGAAGAGAACCATACAGCAGAGGATTATGAACGTGTACCTTCAAGCGAGCTTATAAAATTCCGTACAGATGCACTCAGAGTTATGCAGATGCCAGTTGGCACAGTTGCTGTTTTCCACGGAAATGAAATGACAGCTCTTATCGACGGCGAGGACAAGCCGCTCAAATTCACCACAGAAGATGAAAGAAAGAAGCTTGCCGAGAAGCAGAGAGCACAGTTTGCCGCTGAAGTACAGGAAGCTCAGGAAAGAGCAAAAGCAGAGCAGGAAAATAAATAATAAAAATGATCGTTCGGGGAGAGCCCGCACTGACGCAGCTTTACGGCGGTGCAGCCTTCCCGACTGCTTTTTTACAGTATGGAGTGTTATCTATCCGATGTATAAATTGATAAAAAAGAACGGCAGGGCAAGACGCGGGGAGCTTATAACACCTCACGGTACAGTTCAGACACCTGCATTTATGAATGTTGCAACGTGCGGAGCGATAAAGGGCGCAGTTTCCGCACTTGACCTTAAAGACCTTCGCTGTCAGGTACAGCTTTGCAATACCTATCATCTTCATCTCCGCCCCGGTGATGAAAATGTAAAGAAACTCGGCGGGCTTCATAAGTTCACACGCTGGGACGGCCCTATACTTACTGACAGCGGCGGATTTCAGGTATTTTCACTTGCAAAGCTGAGGAATATAAAGGAGGAGGGCGTTTATTTCTCCTCGCACATTGACGGACATAAAATATTCATGGGACCTGAAGAAAGCATGACGATACAGTCAAATTTAGGCTCAACTATAGCTATGGCATTTGATGAATGTATTGAAAATCCGGCTGAGTATAACTATACAAAAAATTCATGTGACAGGACATACCGCTGGCTTTGCAGATGCAAGGATAAAATGACAGAACTTAACGCAAGGGACGATACAATAAACAAACAGCAGTTCCTTTTCGGAATAAATCAGGGTGCTACATACGACGATATAAGAGTTGACCATATGAAGCGCATAAGAGAGCTTGACCTTGACGGATATGCAATAGGCGGTCTTGCGGTCGGTGAATCAGCCGAGGAAATGTATCATATAATAGATGTCGTTCAGGAGCATATGCCCGAAGATAAGCCGAGATATCTCATGGGTGTAGGTACTCCCGTGAACATACTCGAAGCCGTTTACAGAGGTGTGGATATGTTCGACTGTGTTATGCCTACAAGAAATGCAAGACATGCAAATGTATTCACATGGAGCGGCAGAAGAAATATGCTCAACGAAAAATACAGCCTTGACGAAAATCCAATAGATACAGAATGTGACTGTCCTGTTTGCAGGAATTTTTCAAGAGCATATATAAGACATCTTTTCAAAAGCGGAGAGATGCTTGCAATGCGTCTATGCGTCATGCATAATGTCTGGTTCTACAACACACTTCTTATGAGGATAAGGGAAGCACTCGACAATGACTCTTTTGAGAACTTTTATACTAAATATATATCAGTTCTTGACAAGAGAATATAGAATATTTCAGTTGAAACGAAAGAAAAAAGTTGTTATAATTAGGTGTATATTATTTTTTGAAAGGAAGAGAAAGAATGAATTTCAGTTTTCTTGATCAGACAGCGTCAGCAGCAGGCAATGCACAGCAGGCAGGCGGCAATAATGTATGGCAGATGGTTTTTACAATAGGAATATGGGTGGTAGTTATAGTTGCTGCATATTTCCTTTTTATCCGCCCTCAGAAAAAAAGACAGAAGGAAGAGGAAGAACTCAGAAACGGTATTGAGATCGGTGATGATGTAACAACAATAGGCGGTATTGTAGGCAGAGTAATATCCGTCCGTGATGATGACGAAACATTTATCATTGAAACAGGCAGCGACAAAACAAGAATGCGTTTCAAGAAATGGGCCATTGCTTCTGTAGATACTCCCGACAAACAGCCTAAATCAAAGAACAAGGAAGAAAAGGCTGACAAAAATACCGATGACAGCGATGATAAAAAGTATAAGAAGGAAAGCAAATACGACAACGACTGATGTATATATCTGCGGCAGCTTTACGGCTGCCGTATTTTTTTACATCGGATACAAAAAAATGTTGATAAAAGTGTAAGGACAATGTATAATAAAGTGGAATGGTTCGATTTTTAAGAAGGGAAGCGAAAAAAATGAAGTTAATTACAAATAAGGTGTACGGCGCAGAGGATATACTGCCTGCCGACAGCTACAAATGGCAGTTCGTTGAAAATATCATGCGTGAACAGGCACGTTCATACGGATTCAGGGAAATACGCACCCCTGTATTTGAGCATACCGAGCTTTTCAACCGTTCAGTCGGTGACACAACAGATATAGTACAGAAGGAAATGTACACCTTCACAACAAAAGGCGGAGATTCCCTCTCCCTCAAGCCCGAAGGCACAGCCGGCGCAGCAAGAGCCATGCTCGAACACGGTATATACAATGACGGATATCCGATAAAAGTATATTACATGACAGGCTGCTACCGCTATGAAAAGAAAAACTTCGGCAGACAAAGAGAGTTCCACCAGTTCGGAATGGAAGTATACGGCGCAGAATCAGCCTTTGCAGATGCAGAAGTAATGTGTGCAGCCAATTCCATATTTGAAAGACTTGGCGTTAAAAACATCACTCTTGAAATAAACTCTATCGGCTGTCCCGAATGCAGACCGAAATATCTTTCCGCTTTAAGAGAGTATTTCGGAAGTCACGAAGAAGAGCTTTGTGATACATGCCGTTCAAGACTTGCAAGAAACCCTATGAGAATACTTGACTGTAAAAGTCCTGTATGCTCGGAGATAGCCAAAAATGCCCCGAAAGTACTTGACTTTCTTTGTGACGACTGCAACAAGCATTTTGACAATGTAAAGAGCTGTCTTGACGCAGCAGATATACGCTACAGAGTAAACCCGACAATAGTTCGTGGACTTGATTATTATACAAGAACAGTATTCGAGTTCGTTACACCCGATATCGGCACTGTATGCGGCGGCGGAAGATATGACGGACTTATCGAGGAACTCGGCGGTCAGCACACCCCGTCACTCGGCTTCGGTCTCGGCATGGAAAGACTTCTTCTCATGCTCGACAATCAGGGTATAGAAATCCCCCAGCCGCCTGTATGCGACCTCTATGTTGTCGGACTTGGCGATGCCGCAAAGATAAAAGCATTCAATATCATTGAGGGCGTAAGAAGTGCGTCACTCATAGCTGAGGGCGATATCGTAGGCAGGGCTTTAAGACCGCAGATGAAATACGCCGACAAGATAAAGGCTAAATTCGTAATGGTAATAGGCGACAGTGAGCTTGAAGAAAACTGTGCAAAGCTCAAGAATATGGAAACCCACGAGGAAAGAGAAGTACCGCTTGACGAGGAATTTTTCGACAAGTTCTACTCCGCTTATATGGACAACAATAATTCAAAGCTCCTTGAACAGCTTGAAGTATGATAAAATTTAGAAAAAAAGGAAGTAAACACTATGGCAGAATTTTTAACAGGTCTGAAGCGAACCGATTACTGCGGAACGCTTCGTGCGGAAAACATCGGCAGTGAAGTCGTTGTATGCGGCTGGACACAGCGTCAGAGAGATCTCGGTCAGCTCATCTTTATAGATCTGCGTGACAGAACAGGAATTATACAGCTTGCTTTTGATGACGGTACAGACAAGGCAGTATTTGAAAAGGCTTCAACAGTACGTTCCGAATACGTTCTTGCCGCAAGAGGTATTGTCCGTGAAAGAAGCTCCAAAAACAAGGATATCCCCACAGGCGATATCGAAATAGAGGTAAAGGAACTGCGCATACTTTCCGAAAGCGAAACACCGCCGTTTGAGATAATCGACAACTGCCCGACAGCCGAGCTTACAAGACTTAAATACCGTTATCTTGACCTGAGAAGACCTGAACTTCTCAACAACATGATATTCCGTCATAAAGTAGCAAAGGTAACCCGTGACTACTTTGACGAAAACGGCTTTATCGAGCTTGAAACACCCATGCTCATAAAATCCACACCCGAAGGCGCAAGAGATTTTCTTGTACCGTCAAGAATACACAAGGGTTCATTCTATGCCCTGCCGCAGTCACCGCAGATGTATAAACAGCTCTGCATGGTAGCAGGCTTTGACAGATATATGCAGATAGCAAGATGCTTCCGTGATGAAGACCTCCGTGCAGACCGCCAGCCAGAATTTACACAGATAGACCTTGAAATGTCATTTGTTGACATGGAAGATATACTTGAAATCGGTGAAGGATATATCAAACGTCTGTTCAAGGACGTTATGGATATAGACATTCCCACACCGTTCCCACGCTATACATATAATGAAGTAATGGAGCGTTTCGGCTCTGACAAGCCCGATACAAGATTTGGTATGGAGCTTTTCGATATAACCGATATAGTCAAAGACACAAGCTTTGCCGTATTCAAGGGCGCAATAGAAAACGGCGGCTCTGTACGAGGCATAACAGCAAAGGGCGCTGTAAAGACATACACAAGAAAAGAAATTGACAAGATGACAGAATTTGTCCGTGGAATAGGTGCAAAGGGACTTGCATGGATAAGATGGACAGATGACGGCATATCATCAAGCTTTGCAAAATTCATGTCCGAAGACGAAATGAAAGCCATACTTGAAAAAGCAGGTGCAGAAAAGGGCGACGTTGTAATGATAGTTGCCGACGGAGATAACAATACAGTATTCTCCACACTTGGCGCTGTAAGAGTTGAATGTGCAAAGAAACTGGGAATTATCGGTGACGGTTACAACTTCCTCTGGGTAGTAAAATTCCCGTTCTTCGAGTTTGATAAGGAAAGCGGCGAATGGCTCGCTATGCACCACCCCTTTACTTCCCCGACAGATGACTGTATGGACAAACTTGACGGCAATAAAGGCGAGGTATATGCTAAGGCATATGACATGGTACTCAACGGAATAGAGCTTTCATCGGGTTCTATCCGTATAACGAATCCCGACTTGCAGAAAAAGATGTTCAGTATGCTGGGACTCAGTGACGAAGAAGCATATACAAAGTTCGGCTTCCTGATGGACGCATTCAAATACGGCGCACCGCCTCACGGTGGCATGGGTATCGGACTTGACAGACTTGTAATGCAGATGCTCAAAGCACCAACACTCCGTGACGTTGTACTTTTCCCGAAAGTACAGAATGCAAGTGAGCCTATGACAAATGCACCGGCAGGCGTAGATCCTCAGCAGCTCACAGATCTCGGAATAAAGACAGTTGAAAATGAATAAAGGTTTCTGACCGTAAAAAAGACTATTGCAGTTTTTGTCTGCAATAGTCTTTTTATTAATGATATGTAATATTATCAGTCAGCATTAGCCTTTGCTATCTCGTTTATCTCATCTTTTATGTTCAGGAACGCATCTGCAACAACGGGATCGAACTTCTTTCCCCTCTGCTCTTTTATGATATCAAAAACCTTTTCAGTCGGCATGGCGGCTTTGTAGACACGCTTTGCGGCAAGCGCATCAAAGAAATCCGCTATTGTCATTATTCTTGCACATAACGGTATTTCGCTGCCGATAACACCGTAAGGGTATCCCGAACCGTCCCAGCATTCATGGTGATAGAGTGCAACAGATTTTGCTATCTTCAAAAACTCCTCATCCTCTATATCCGACATAGACTCCTCAATTATCTTTTTGCCGTTTACGGTATGATTCTTTATAGCATTGAATTCCTCATCGGTAAGCTTTCCGGGCTTTAAAAGTATCGCATCGGGAACGGTTATTTTTCCTATATCATGCAGAGGTGCAGATATTATCGTGTCATGCATATAACGCTCTGTAAGTATGTCGGAATATGCACCGGTTCTTGCAAGCTCCTTTACAAGAGCCTCGACATATTCACTTGTTCTTTTAACGTGTTTTCCGGTGTTGCCGTCCCTTGCTTCAATGATGTTTGAAAAGCTTATGATTATCTGGTGCTGCATACGTTCTATAGCAGCTATCTTTTCATCAACACTTTCATCAAGCTTGCTTCTTTTGCTGTCAATAGAATTTACTACCCTTCCGGCATATATGGTTGAAACAAACAGGCTAAGGCCGCAGTTTACGATAAGCAGACCTTTTGAAATTTCAGGAGGCAGCAATATAGGCGGTTCATAGTCATTAAAGAAGACAAGCAGACATATAAATGTAACCGAAGCGACAAAAACTATGGCACCTCTTGCTAAATTAACGACTTCACCCTTATTGCTTATAAAAACGGACAAAAACATCAGCGGTATGAGCAAGAAATGGAATCCGGGATCAAGTCCGAAAAACGCCACACAGCATATCTGGTGCAGGAACAGTTCCATAATAGTTATAAGCGTACAGGGAAACCATGAACCTTTGAAATATTTGAGTATAATAACAAAAGCTGCATAAAGCGCAACACACACGATATCAAAAAGAACAAGCGGTGTGACCTTATATATTGAAAAAACAATAAGATATGCCGTATGAAGTACTACACATATCAGAAAGAACATATTAAGCGGTGCTGTCAGGGAGGCGAAATTTGCATAATCCTTATCCTCGTTATAAGCCGGTGTCCCCATAAAAAATTCGGTAAACTTGCTCCTGTTGTCCGTCATTCCTATCACGCTCCATATATATTAAAAACAGTAGATATCCAAACGCCAAATTATGTATCATTATAACATAAAAACACATAATTATCAATATTTTTTGTTTATAAATCAGACAATTTTTCAATTAAACAATTATTTACGGGGAGTTGAGAACATGATTTTAAATGCAAGAATGAAAATAATTATGTCTGCGATTCTTGTTTCTGTCATAGCACTTATTGCGGCATTCAGCGGCTCTTTATATGATGTGCCGGCATCCGCACAGGAGGAAACGGAGATAGCCGTTATCATGTATCACGGCTTTGTCAAGGACAAGAGCTTTCAGAATAAGTACATGATATCACCGTCATACTTTGAAAGCGACCTCCGCTATCTGACGGAAAACGGATATCATACCATATTCATAAGCGAGCTTACAGACCACCTTGAAAATAATGCTCCCCTGCCCGACAAGCCTGTTATACTGACATTTGATGACGGCTATTATAATAATTATGCCTATGCATATCCGCTGCTGAAAAAATATAACTGTAAAGCTGTAATATCGCCCATAGGAAAACCTGCCGATGACGCCAAAGATGAAAAAGTGAGAAATGCGGCATATTCTCAATGTAAATGGAGTGAGCTTGCAGAAATGCAGCAGTCGGGACTTGTCGAGATACAGAACCACACCTACGACCTGCACAAAATAAACGGAAATATACAGGGACTTGAAAAGCAGAATGGTGAAACAGATACGGCTTATGAAAAACGCATAAGTGAAGATATCCTGAAATTCAATAAGCGTATGGAGGAGGAGCTTTCCCTCTCCCCTACCGCACTTACTTTACCGTTTGGCGCAGGCAGGAAAGAAGTATTGAATATTGCAGATAAACTTGGCTTCAAGGCTGTGCTTGACTGTGAGGAAAAGATAAATCATCTCAGCAGCGGCGATACGCCTTATATAATACACAGATTTCTGCGCCCGAATGATATTTCAAGTGAAGAGTTTTTCACAAGCCTCCCTCATTGAGGGAGGTGGCACGAAGTGCCGGAGGGAGTTTTCCACGCAGTTTCCCATCAAGTGTACTTTCAGTTGAAAAATTCTACACATAACCTGTCATCCTGAGCGTAAGCGAAGGATCTTAAAAGATTCCTCACTGCGTTCGGAATGACAAGCTAAGTGTGTTTATCTTTCTCTTTTCGCTTCGCTGATTTTATACTGACCGCAGGTTATAACTCCCTCAGTCAGCATAGCTGACAGCTCCCTCAAAGAGGGAGCCATTTTCAAAATAAATTTTCTCAGGAGGAACACTATGCCGGATATATTTTTAAGCCCGTCAAGTCAGGAATTCAACCCGTATATAAACGGAGGAAACGAAGAATATTACATGAATATAATAGCCGATGCCATGATACCATATCTTGACGCAAGCGGTATTTCATACGGCAGGAATACACCAACAGGCAGCTTTATCGACTCGGTAAGAGCGTCAAATTCGGATGACTACAAGCTTCACCTTGCCATACATTCAAATGCATCACCTCCACAGAATGCAGGAAAAGCACGGGGCGCACAGGTCTATTATTATCCGCAGAGCGAAAACAGCAAACGTGCGGCGGATATATTCGCAAACAACTTCAAGGAGATATATCCAATACCGTCAAAAGTGAATACCGTTCCGACAACAGTTCTCAGTGAGGTAGCCAAAACAAAAGCCCCTGCCATACTGATAGAAGTTGCCTATCACGATAATGAACAGGATGCCCAGTGGATAAGGGACAATATAAACGCCATAGCCGAAAATTTAGTTATTTCGGTGGGAGATTTTCTCGGTAAAGAAATAAAGATACCCTCGGCAGCTAAAAAAGGCAGAGTAAATACAAACGGCACAAATCTTAATCTCAGAGCACAGCCGTCTGTCAATTCGGCAATAAAAGGCAAGATACCCGATAATACCGTTATACCGCTGTATGACCGTATAAACGACTGGTATCTTACGGAATATAAACAGGTAAGCGGCTATGTCAGCGGAAAGTATATTATTCCCCTGAACTGAATAATCACAGAATATGCCTGTGTGCAAAAAGTCAATAGATAATTGTAGGATATACACAAAATTTTCTGTCATATCAATTTCATAGTTTACAAAATGACAGCATTATGTTATATTTATAGATAAATAAGAATAGTTATCGTTTTGGAGGAAGT
>JBGVAQ010000307.1:0-1887 GCA_045224775.1 Acutalibacteraceae bacterium
GGACACAGAAACATCGGCGTTAACATGAATGTTTGTATCCACCTCGGTCTTGAGAATCGGCAGATTATAACCGCAAAGTATGTCCCCCGCCTCTTAGGCGGCGGGTGCCATAAATCCGTTCAGTGGGAGTTAAGGCAATACCGCACAGAGATAGTGCCACAGCTGCGCAGTAGATTCTTTTGTCAGATCGTATCAGAATACCGCAGGAATACTGACGTATTTCAAGGGATCATGGTGCAAGCTGACGGAAAAAGATCAAGCAGATGTGGCGCTGAGCCGTAAGGCGAGCTTTGCGCGGTGTTGCCTTAGCTTCGGCTGCGACAAGGCAACCTCACCGCAGGAGCTTTAGCTCCTCGGGGTTTCAGTGGGGGATTATAACCCTCACTGAAAGTCCGAATGACACCCGCCGCCTAAGAGGCGGGGGACATCGGTGATTGGTTATAGCTTTTATGAAGAATAACAACAACGCCGAAACCGTTTACAGCGGTTCTGATCATTTCAGGCGGAATGTCAGCTTTACGGGATTGTGGTCGCTGTAGGCAAACTGCGTGTCGATCACATCCATATAGGTCGCTTCGATATTGTCCGAAATGATAAAGCCGTCAACGGTGAGTACAAAGCAATCCTCATTATAGGGCTTATCGCTGTTGCGGCAGGAGGGGACGGTAATCCCGCTTTTATAATCGGTCAGCTTGAGAAAATGCTCCGGTATCAGCTCGTCAGGAAAAGCTGCCGCCCAGGTATATTGCTCAGGCACCTCGCTGTTGAAAAGCTCTTTTGAATTGCCGACAAAATCATGATTGAAATCGCCGCCGCAGATTACATAATTGCCCTTTTCATATTCTTTATTCATGTCATCAAACAGCTTTGTCAGCTGCTGCTTCTGCAGATCTCCGTCTGTTCCGTAGGCAGAGGTATGCACATTAAATATTATAAGCTCCCTTCCGTTTTCAGCAGGCAGACGGTTCACAGAATAACAGCGGTCAAGGTCTATGAATCTGGAAAGGGATCCGGATATAGGCAGGCTGCGTCTTACGGCTGAGGTCATCTGTGTATTGCTGAGTGTAAGCAGTCCGGCATTGGAAGCGCCGTGGGGCTGATAAAGGGGATAGAAAAGAAAGGCTGAATGATAGTTCACTGCAAAGGAAGAAGAGGTATTCTCAAATGCCGAACGTATCTGCGCCAATTCATCTACATGATAGCTTCTGGTGGAGTTGAAGTCCACCTCCTGCATCAGCACGAGATCCGCATTTTGTTCCTTCAGCAATTCAATATCCTTGTCTATGCAGTTGATAACACTTTCTCTGGAGTTTGCCCAGGACTGCGTGCCGCCATCCATAAAAAACGTGAAATCAGGTGTATAAGCGCCAAAGCCGATATTATAGGTGACAGCGGTATAGTCTGTTCCCAAGCGGAGCTTATCCCCTTTAGCAGTTCCTTCTATAGTGAGCTGCTGATCATCCTCGATACGCTGATAGCTCAGCACCACATAGGCAACATATATGAGTATGACAGCCAAAAGGGATGCCAGGATAATAAGCGGTATCTTAAGCCATAGTTTTCTTTTTTTTGTTTCCATAATAATGCTTCCTTTCCTGATGGGATCCTGCGACCGGAAATGAACTGATGGATTCAGGATATACTCAGCTCTTTCGGCTCATGAGTCATAGGTACAGTTCATTTCTGCTTTGCCCGGTAACAGAATACTTTACAGTTATTCTCCCTGCATTGCAGTATAGAGGATTATACCATATTGAGCAGGAATTGTCATTATTTTATTTATGAAACATTTAGAAATATAAAATATGATATAATAAAAACATGAACAGACAGATGACACTGGCAGAAATGAATGATGAGTTTGGTGCAGCCAGAACCAACAAAAAA
>JBGVAQ010000308.1:0-4869 GCA_045224775.1 Acutalibacteraceae bacterium
CCGTATTTGTCAATAATGTATTCGCTGTAATTGAGCAGCGGTCTTCCGATAGTGACATAATCTGCACTCGTAAGATCAGCAGCATTACATGAAACTGTAATCTCTGTAGGACCGTAGGTATTGACTATCTTAATATCAGATGAGCAGGCTTTGACAGCATCTCTAAGCGACATGGGATAGCCCTCACCGCCTGACATAACAAGCTTACACTTTGCAAGACAGTTTCTGAACGGCTCATATTCCATATATTGCTGCAGGCGTGACGGAGTAGCATTCATACAGTCAACATCGTATTTCTGCATAAGGTCTGCAAGTGCTCTCGGATCGTTCATTTCCTCCTCAGACGCAAATACAAGTGTCTTGCCGTTACAAAGAGCGGCAGTATGCTCCTTAAAAGACATATCAAATGAAACAGTCGTAACAGAAAGATAGGTTTCTGTATTGTTTTTAATATAATGCATATGCATATTTGCCGGATGCGGCATAAGGTAGTTACAGATACCGATATGACGCAGCATAACACCCTTGGGTTTGCCGGTAGAACCTGATGTGTATATCATGTAAGCAAGCTCATCGCCGGTCATTTCTATATCGGGACTATCGGTTTTTTCACCTGAAATGATATCAGAAACATCAATGGCATTATACGAAGCATAGTCCGATAACTTGTCATTGGTCGTAATGATATATGCTGCTCCGCTGTCCTCAATGATAGAACGGATACGGTCAGCCGGATATTGAGGATCACATGGAATGAATGCCGCACCTGCCTTGTTCACACCGAACATACAGCTGAAGAAACAGCTTTTTCTCGGCAGTAAAAGCACTATGCTGTCCCCTGTTTTTATACCCTTGTCAATAAGATTGTTGGCAACTATATTTGCACTCTCGTTCAGTTCACGGTAAGTAAGGGTTTTGTCAGCAGCAATAAGTGCGGTCTTATCCGGATTTTCGTCTGCACTCTTTTCAAACAGCTTGTGCAGAAGTCTGACGGGAATATCAGCAGCGGCAGTGACAGAAAATTCTTTAAGTGCCTTTTGCTGCAAAGCCGGCAAAGCCATTGCCTGACTGAGAGTTACAGACTTATCGTCACAGAGCTTTTCAGCCGTACTCATAAACTGGTCAATAAAATTATCAATTACGATTTCGTCAAACAGCTCGCTTGAATACTGAATATAGCAGTCTATCCCCTGTTCCTTGACCTGCATAACAAGGTTTATGTCCTTGCCTGAGGTTTGCAGACGATAGGAAGTATTGAGCGTAACTCCGTTTTCACTGAAAGCAGTCTGCATAGGAATATAGTTTATACCCAGATCGGCAAGCATGCTTCGGGATGCATCTCTGTCCCTTGCAAATTCCGCAACAAGACGGTCAAACGGACAGGAGCTTTCATTGATATATTCGGAAACGGAGCGATTGACCTCCTTGATATAGTCATCAGTCTTACCTGTGCGGACAGGTCTGAACCTCAGGAGAGCCGTATTGACAAACATACCTATGGTATTGTGTGTCTTTCCGTTACGGGTGTTTACAGGCACACTGATAACAATATCATCAGATACCGTATATTTTGCAGCTATCATGGAATAAGCAGACAACAGCATTGAAAACAGGCTGACAGATCTCTGACGTGCCGCCTGTTTAAGACTTTTCAGCAGATCGCCGCTTATGGTAAAGAAACGGTCGGTATCGGATTCGGGATGCACCTTCGGACGTGCTGCTTTAAGCGGCAGTTCCGTAACAGGCACACCGTCCGCAAAAAGCGTTTTGTACTTTTCAAAGCCCTTTCTGTATTCAGCTTCTTTATTTTCCTGAGAATCACCGCTAAGCTCGAAGCTGTCCTT
Source organism: Acutalibacteraceae bacterium (assembly GCA_045224775.1). Taxonomy (GTDB): domain Bacteria; phylum Bacillota; class Clostridia; order Oscillospirales; family Acutalibacteraceae; genus UBA1213. The sequence continues at coordinate 1,845 of JBGVAQ010000308.1, forward strand.
TACAGGTGTTTTGCCGGTAAGACGTGCAAAAAGCTCATTTCCGAAAAGCACATCGCTTCCGCCGTCAAACATTATATGATGATAAAGCAGTGCAAGCACACAGCTCTGTCCGTCCGTATAAATAACGGCACTTACAGGTATTCCGTCCGACAGATCATAGGACTTGTCCAGCTTTTCGGCAAGCTCACGGACTGTACTGATATCATTGATATGCTCGATACTTACAGACGGCAGTTCATCAACCACTACTCTGAACAGCTTGCCGTTCTTTTCACGGCAGACCGAATGGAAAGCCTCGTGACTGCGGAAGGTTTCTTCAACGGCAGCCTTTACCTGTTCTGCCGAAACGCCGCCGAACTCATAATAGCCTATCAGGTTATACATCCTTGATTCCGGATTCAGCTTCTGTTCGAGGTACATACCGGTTTCAAAGGGATTCAGAGGATATTCAGTAAGTACATTTCTTTCGTATGTTTCGGGTTCATCAGCCTGTTCGAGCTTTGCGCCGATCTCTTTCGGCGTTTTGCCGGAAAATATAATATCAGATGAAAGCGCAGCTATTCCGCATTCTGCCTGCAAGCTCATTGCTAACAGCGAATCGCCGCCCAGCGAGAAAAAGTTATCGTTAATACCCACCTGTCCACATTTGAGCAGTTTTTCAAAAGCAGCACAAAGTATCTTTTCATATTCCGTTACGGGAGGTACATATTCTTCCTTGAATGAGGCTGCCATCGGGGGCTGAATTGCTTTTCTGTCAAGTTTGCCGTTTGGGTTAAGAGGAAAAGCTTCCAACTCAACAAAGAAACGGGGTATCATATAATCTGGCAGCTTGCGGCGCAGAGAGCTTTCTATTTCCTCGGCATTAACCGACATACCCTTTTTGACCTGATAATAAGCCGCAAGATATGTCAGTCCGTATTCGTTTTCAAAAGCCTTGACAACGGCTGCTTCTACTTCATGGTGGTCGTTAACTATACGGATCTCGATCTCTCCTGTTTCCACACGCTGACCGTTTATCTTAACCATCCAGTCCTTGCGGTTTACATACAGAACACTTCCGTCAGGCATCAGTCTTCCCATATCACCGGTATGATAGAGTGCAGTGTTTTCATCTTCAGATAAAGGATCCTTTTCAAACACCTTTGCCGTTTGTTCCGGCAGGTTCAGGTAACCTTTTGCAAGATGTCCGCATATACAGATCTCACCCTCTTCTCCCGACGGTACCTCCCTGCCGTTTTCATCTAACAGGACGACACGGCTGTTATGATATGCTTTGCCGATCGGAGTATTGTCATAAGCATGATCGAGTGTGAAATACAATGCACAATGTGTTTCCGATGTACCATAGATATTTATGATTTGGTATTCGTCAGTGTAAAAATCTGCAAGTCTTTCGCCGGCAGTCTTTACTACTCTCAGCGAAGAACCGTGCATATCAAGACGTTTCAGCATATTTGGGTTGATATACATAACAGTAATGCCGTTTTCACGGATGGCATTTCTTACGTATTTCAGGTCTTTTCGTTCTTCCGTATTCAGTATTATAAGCTGAGCGCCGACGATCAGTGTATCGTAAACCTCCGCAACAGACCATGCAAAACTGAAACTGACAAGTCCCAGTGTTTTATCATCCTCTCTCATAGGACACACGATCTGATTTCTTTCCAGTGATTCATAGAACGAGCGGTGTGTATGGACAACACCTTTCGGATTGCCGGTAGAACCTGAAGTATAGATCAGCAGGGAAACATCGTCATCTGCCGATTCGATATCCTCGGTTAAAGGCTCAAAACCGGCTGCTTCCCGTATAAAGGCTTCATCAATAATAACAGGTGCCTTACAGTCGTTCATTATGTAATCGACACGTTCCTGCGGATATTCCGGCAGTAAAGGTGCATAACCGCAGCCTGCTCTCAGTGCGCCGATTTCAGCCGCTATATAATCTATACAGCGTGGAAGTACTATCGGAACGATAGAACCTCTGACAGCACCCTTTGCTTTCAGTGCTGCGGCGATTCTTCCGCTTATATTCCGAAGTTCTGCTCCTGTTACGCTGCGTCCGGAAAAATTTTCGGTAACCAGTATCTTATCAAGGTTCTGTTCAAGTGCCTGACAAAGACGGGTTGTCAACAAACTCATTTGCTTGTCCTCCTTTGTTTTTATGTTTATTTGCAAATTAAAATGCTCACTGTACATATTTTTAATTACAGCAGATACAGCCTGATGTTATTATAACGAATTTTACTGAAACATTCAACATTTTTAAGATCAATGTTATGTTTTTTTATGCTTTTTTATATAAACATACTCTTTTTTGTGCAAAAATCAAACATCATTTTATACCGCAGCCGATATTTTTCCTGTTGATGCTGTTATACAAAAGGCGTACTGCGAAAATATCACAGTACGCCAGAATATTTATAAATCCTCGTTTATATTTAAGTCAATTTGTAAAAAAGTTTGTATCTTTGTTTTCAGGATTAAATTGTGGATAGTGTTTTTTGAATTTTTTATTAATTTCATTTTTCTCCCTGCAGTACCTCTATAACCTTTGTTTTAAGATATTCATACCGTTTTTTCTTTTCTTCACTTGCAAAATGAATTTCTCTTGACTGCTTTGTACAGATACTGTAATCTAAAATTTCATCACCAAACTGCTCACTTGTCAGGTCAAAAATACAATCCTCCACTACATTAAAGCAATGATAATTCCCGCCCGGACGTAGTATTCCATAAACGTCACCGCCAAAAAAATCCTGTATCAAAAAGGCAGTAACCGAACATTGTCCCATAGTTTTATTTTGGGCAGACCAGTTCTTTCTGAGTCTTGGTGCACAGGTTTCTGCACACCATATTCCTGATAAAATATCATAGTAATCCGCAGGACAAAGACCGTTTCTGTCTTTTACGTCAGCAGATTCCCAACCATAAAAATTATATTCAGACATTATCTATTCTCCTTATTCCCATCAACATAACAATATTATATATCATGATAAATATTTTTGCAATGATATGTAATTTT
>JBGVAQ010000309.1:0-6385 GCA_045224775.1 Acutalibacteraceae bacterium
TGGCAGCCGCCACAGCAGACACCGGAACAGCCGGAACCGCAGCCGCATCCAAAACAGCAGTGGCAGCCACCAGAGCAGACACCGGTACAGCCGGAACCACAGCCGCAGCCAAAACAGCAGTGGCAGCCGCCACAGCCGCCACAGCAGCCGGCACCGCAGGCACAGCCGCAGCGTCAGCCAAGACAGTGGTCGGCAGATCCGAATGCAGCTGCACAGCCAGCACAGCAGCCGGCACCGCAGCCAAGACCGCAGCGTCAGCCAAGACAATGGTCGTCAGATCCCAACGCAGCCGCACAGCCAGCACAGCAGAGAGGTCCCGCTCCACAAGGTCAGCAAAGACCGGGCAGACCGCAGCAGCGTCCTCGTCCTCAGCAGGGTGGTAAGCTTGAACTTCAGCCTATTGAGCAGGAAGTAAATGAGTTTACAGCAACAGGTGAAAGACTTGAAAATCTTCCGCCGCAGCAGGCTCCGACAGACAAGAACTTTAATACAGAACTGTATGTACATAACCTCAAAAGACAGATCAAAGAAGATCAGTCTATATCTCAGGCAAACCGTCAGAATGAAGATCTCCTTCAGGGTGCAGACAAGATAGAAACTCAGCCTATGAAGTTTGACGGTAAGCAGATAAGGGGCGCAAAGGTAAATGTCGTAAAAGCTCCGAATACCTCTAATCAGAAGATGGTACCGATAGTCGTTATAGCTATCCTTGTAGTAGCACTTATAGGTATTGCTATATATGTATTCTCCAGTGGTATACTTAAACCCAAGACAGCAGCTATAACATTTGAAAAGCCGGCAAGCTGGTCTGATACGGTTTATGTATATATCGAGCAGGACAGTAAGAAGAATGCCGAGAAGCCCGGTGAAACAATGACTAAGGGTACAGGCAATACATATACATATAATGTAAGAGAAGATCTTACAAAGGGCAAGATAATATTCAGTGACGGTGCAAATCATAACTACGGTGAAAAAGAAAGCCTTACTGTTTCAGATGGCAAGACTTATTCCGTACCCGGTGAAGCAAGCCAGTCAAGCTCCAAGACAAGCGCACAGACAAGCGCTGCAAGCAAAGCAAGCAGTTAATAATGACTGATACATAAAATATCAGCGGCAGTACAGTTCTGTATTGCCGCTGTTTTTTTAGCATAAAACCGGCTGGAGCTGTTTTTCTTCAAGTGCATATTCCATTGCGGGTATTAGCCTGTCAAAATCTGCAACGAGAGAATTTGGCTTTTTGAGCGGATCGTCCTGCCTGAACGGTACAAAATAAAAATGTCTTGTGTTCATCAGCTTTCCGATATTCTGTGCGGAAGCACCGAGAGCATCATTTGTTGCAATACATATCAGTACGGGCTTTGACTGACGAAGATGTGATTTTACAGCCATAGCCGCCGGTGTATCTGTAATTGCATTTGCGAGCTTGGCGGCTGTATTTCCTGTACACGGTGCAACTACCATTATATCTGTCATTTTCTTCGGACCTATCGGTTCGGCAGATGATATATCCGATATTATACTTCTTCCGCATAATTCTTCTATCCTTTTTACAAAAGCTTCTGCTTTTCCGAATCTTGTATCCGTTGAATATGCATTATATGACATAATGGGTATGACTTCATAACCTCTTTTTACAAGCTCCTCCATCTGAACGAGAGCTTTTGCGAATGTGCAGAATGAACCGCACATTGCAAAGCCTACTCTTACGCCTGTCATAGATGTTCCTCCCTGATAATATTGTAAACAGCGTTTTTGATTATCATTCCCGACGCTTTGGGTGCGACTTTACCGGGCAGTGACAACGCATGTATTGCTTTTATGGAAAGTCTTTTGGCTGCTTCAAAATCTACTCCTCCGGGAGCTGATGCAAGGTCTATTACCAATGCTTTTGACGCTGTTCTGGCAAGTGTGCAGGAGTCAAAAAGCATATGGGGTACAGTGTTGAATATGATGTCATAGCTGCCTGTAAGATTTTCGGAGTTTATGGCTCTGAATCCCCTTGAACGTATAAACGCAAGGTCACGATGATTTCTTGCGCTTACCGTGACATCTGCGCCGATACCGCCGAGCATTTCCGAAAGTACACGTCCTATTCTTCCGTAACCTGTTACAAGACATGATGAAGAATTTATAGTTCCCTCGTATTCGTGCATTGCTATCTCAACAGCGCCTTCGCTTGTCGGTACAGCGTTTTCGACTGCAAATTCTTCACGTTCCGCATAGTCATATACAGTTCCGCAGGAAAACGGGAGCTTGTTTTTCATTCCGCAGAAAACAGGTTTATCTGCAATAAGAGAAGAAATGCTTTCATCTATGATAATATCCTTTTGTGAAAAAGGTGCATTTATATGCTTGCCGTCACGGGAACATGGCAGCGGAAGAATAAGAGCGTCTGATGAGCGGAAAGTTTCCGCTATATCATCATGTTCAAGACCGAATGTTTCGGCAGCGTCATCAAAGCCGCATATTTTAACGGCATATCCGTCCGAGGCAATAGCTTTAGCGCAGTAAAGCTGTCGTTTGTCACCTCCGATAATACCGAAGCTTTTTATATGGGACATAACTATCACTCCGTAAATAAATGTGGAATGTGGAAAGTGGAAAGTGGAATTATATTAAAATCCGCATTGAACTTTATAATAAGAACAATTGGTTATGAGTTAATAACGTACTACATAATATGAAAATCATATATACAATGTGCAGTTTACAATAAAAAGTACGGCAGACATTTTTATTATCTGCCGTACTTTTTCAGCTGTATATTTTGAGGAATATTCTTCCTTTTTTGCTCAGACCTGATATTTCGCCTATGCGTATTTTCCCCTTTCCTCTCAGGGATATTTTGTCGCCTGTCTTGATTTCCTTTGACGGATCGGGCGTTATTATCCAGTTTACAGCGACAACGCCCTTTTTTATGTATTCGGCTGCTTTGCTCCTTGACATTCCGAATCCCTCCGCCGCTATACAGTCCAGACGCATTGAGCTTACATTTATCTGTTTTTCTTTGAGCTTTGGTTCGGGGATATCGGTAAGCGTACATCTTGATATTTCTGCATTTGCACGTCCGATTTTTTTCAGTTCAAGTTCAAGGTGCTGTGCCGATAGGCTGTGGCAGAAAAACACAGGCTCGTTTTTGTTCGGGAGTATATCACCGACCATTTCACGTTTTATCCCTGTACCCATTATAGAGCCGAGAATCTCTCTGTGTGTCGGTTCACCGCTTCGTGCAGGTATCACGGCTTTCAGCAAAACTATGGGTGCACCGTTATCTGTACAGTATTCGTCCGTACATATTCGGCAGAGCCTTCTTTCTGCATCTTCATATCCGCCCTCAAAGCTTATATATCCGTAAAATTCCTCTATCCTTGAAAGCAGTGACTGCTGTGCAGGATCAAGGAAGTGGGAGTATGTGACGGAATATTCCTTTCGGCTTTTTGTTATAAGGTTGTTTATTTTTCTGATAAGTATTTTTTCCTCACTGTCTGAGGTGTATTTTTCGGAAATATCCGTTGTTATCACCTCCGTTGAGATATGGCTTCAAGATGATTCAGAAGAAATTTTTCTGCAAGGCTGTTCGGCTTTATGGATTTTCGTGCATCATCAAGTGTGAACCATTCCGCTTTATCTACTTCCTCTGTGTTAAGACCGCTCAGATCTTCACTTTCTGCGATACATGAATAATTCAGCATGAGAGTGTTGGTGTTCGGAAAATATTCGCTCTTGTTGAAACGGAGTGAGCTAAGCTTCAGACCTGTTTCTTCAGATACTTCACGTTCAACAGCGTGTTCGGCATTTTCGCCCTTGTTTATATATCCTGCTACAAGTACATTCTGACCTTTGCCGTACTGCTGTATAAGGAGTATTTTAGTCTGGTCAGGATTTTTTACTATCATGCTTACAGCTGTTGAAAATATCGGGAAACGATATTCGCCGCATTTTTCACAGTAGGGAATATTTCCCTCGTTTTTGAGCGTTTTTTCTATGAGTTTTGTTCCGCATTCAAAACAGTATTTCATACTTGTTCTCCCGTCTTATAAAAAATCGTGTATAAAAAGTATAGGCTGCCGCTGACATTTTATGCTTGCGGCAGCCTGATAAATGATTCTTTATTAATATTCAGCGATAACTTCAACTTCGCAGAGAACATTTTTCGGGAGAGTCTTTACTGCAACACATGAACGTGCGGGTTTGCCTGTGAAGTATCTTCCGTATATCTCGTTGAAAGCGGCAAAATCGGACATATCAGCAAGGAAACAAACTGTCTTTACAGCTTTTTCGAGTGATGAGCCTGCTGCTTCAAGGAGATTTTTGAGGTTATTCATTACCTGCTCTGTCTGCTCCTCTATGGTTGTGCCGTTGATATTGCCTGTTGCGGGATCAATAGCTATCTGACCTGATGTGAAAACAAGTCCGTTTGTCTTTATTGCCTGTGAGTAAGGACCTATTGCGTCGGGTGCATTTTTTGTGTAAACTACTTCTGCCATTGTAAAAGCTTCCTTTCGGTTATATATTAATTTACGGTTCTGTAACCGTGCTTTAAAAGCTCGTCCTTGATCTTTGCTATATGCTCATGGTTTCTTGTTTCAAGTGAAAGTCTGAGGTAGCATGAGTTTATATCTGTATTGAGGTCGGCTCTGTCGTGGCTTACTGCTACAACATTTGCGCCAAGCTTTGAAATTATCTTTGCAACATTCTGAAGCTCGCCGGGTTTGTCGGTAAGTGCTATTGTAAATTCTGCAAGTCTGCCTGTTTTCTGCAAGCCTCTGTCGATAACTCTTGAAAGTATTGTAACATCTATATTACCGCCTGAAACAAGGCAGCATACCTTTTTGCCCTTGATCGGGAATTTATCGAACAGTGCAGCGGCAACCGATACAGCGCCTGCACCCTCGGAGATAAGTTTCTGTTTTTCTATAAGAGCGAGTATAGCTGTTGCCAGCTCATCATCTGTGACTGTCATTATCTCGTCAACATATTTGCTGCATATATCAAAAGTAAGATCACCGGGAGTTTTTACGGCGATACCGTCTGCAAATGTATTAACTGAATCGAGAGTTTCGACCTTACCGTGAGCCATTGAAAGATACATTGACGGTGCGCCGGCTGACTGTACGCCGTATACCTTTATGTCAGGGTTGAGCGACTTGACTGCATAAGCGATACCGCTTATAAGACCGCCGCCGCCTATCGGAACGATTATAGCATCAACATCGGGAAGCTGTTGGAGTATTTCAAGACCGATTGTTCCCTGACCTGCGATTACCATTTCATCATCAAAAGGATGTATAAATGTAGCGCCTGTTTCCTTTTGAAGTTCAACTGCTTTATCGTGAGCATCATCATATGTACCCTCAACAAGACATATCTCTGCGCCGTAGCTCTTTGTAGCCTCTACCTTTGAGATAGGAGCGGCATTTGGCATACAGATGAGTGATCTTATACCGTATTTCTGAGCGGCACGGGCAACGCCCTGAGCGTGATTTCCTGCGGAACAGGCGATAACGCCCTTCTGACGTTCCTCTTCGGAAAGCTGGGAGATCTTGTAGTATGCACCTCTTGCCTTGAAAGCACCTGTTACCTGCAAATTTTCTGTTTTGAGGTACAGTTCAAAGTCCTCGGAAAGATTTGATGCATATATCATGTCTGTCGGTCTTATAGCCTCCTTGAGAACATAAGATGCATGATAGATTTTATCAAGTGTCAGCATTTTGATTATCCCCTTCTGAACGGAATTTCTTTTTCCATATAATATTTTACTATAATAAAATACCGCTTTTTATCGTAAAAGTCAAGACGGAAATAAATAATAAAGAATAATAGCTGCGGAAAATAATAGGTTTTATTTTTGCAGGGCAAAAACGTTTGACTTTTTTGAAAAAATATATTATAATAAAAATACAAGGAACTGACCGGTTACGGCAGTCCAAAATAGTTAGGTAACCGAAGTAACCGCTTTATTTGGTCGTTTAGCGGTTACTTCTTTTTATGCTCATTATAGTATTTGAAAATCTCAAATGCTAAACGTGCGATAGATACAATTAATGCTATTGTTGTTATGAACTCAGCATATGTAATCATATTATCAGTCCCCCTTTGTAAGAACTCAGGGGGCAAAAGAAGCATTCAGCCCCCTTGTAAAAACGGGGACTGCCGCATCTGTAAGGTCAGCACCTTGCAGATATATTCTATAATAAGTCACACATTATGTCAAGAAAAACGGTTTGTTTTCCATTGACATTCAGATGGAAATATACTATAATAAAAATACAAGGAACTGACCGGTTACGGCAGTCCCATTATAAAGATAGTTGCATAGAAGTAACCGCTTTATTGGGGAATTAAGCGGTTACTTCTTTTTATGCTCATTGTAGTATTTGAA
>JBGVAQ010000310.1:0-8411 GCA_045224775.1 Acutalibacteraceae bacterium
TTATTATTAAATCCGTTGCTGAAATTATTGCCGTAGTCATTGCTGAAACTGTTGCTGAAGCTGTTATTATAATTATTTTCGGGTATATTCATAACTGCAATACATGTATAAGGGTTAGCTGCTTTTTCACCGATAAGATCGACAACATATATGCTGTCACCCTCATTGCAAATAGAATAAACATCTTTTCTCGTGCGCACCTTTATGATTTTTCCGTTCAATCTCACTCTGACAAAAAGATTTGCACTGTTATCATCTCCGCTTCCGGATGCTTTGGTATATTTTGACACAAGTGTAGCCGGATGATATTCGGCATTATTTGACGCAATTATACGGTTCTGTATTTTCTTATTCTTACTCAGTGAGCTTAAACCAAGAATAAAAAACGGTAATGTTATAAGAATTGCAGCTGCTGAAAGCGGGATAAACATCGGCGGATATTGTCCGTATGCTAAAACCGGCACGATAATAAGCAGCTCAAGCAATAAAAATATGAAGGGATATGTAAAATAGTCAGGTACATAGCTATAGCTGTGTGCCGTTCTCAGTGTATCATAAAAATTATTGTCTATCCGTTTCCACATTTTTTATCCTCCGATCTTTTATCCGAACTATATTTATTATATCATTTTCCGAAAATAAAACAGTGGGATTTTACCATCCTTTCATTATGAATAATCAGTTTTTAACTGCGCCTGCCCCATATTGCAATAAGCGCACTATATACGAAATCCAATACGTTTTCTGCATCATGCTTTGCACCGTATTTTAACTTATATGTTATGTTTCCTTCAGACATATCATTTTCTGTAAACTGAAATGTATAGGTATAGTAATACCTAAGGCAATCAATAACGTGATCCATCTTATCTTTTGTATGATCTTCTGTGCCTTCGCAGGCATATACAAAAAAGTCGTATCTGTCAAGATCACTGTCTGAAAGCTTTTCTATAAGATCTTCACCGAAATATGTCTGATCGTCACGATCGTCATTAAAGCACCCTGCCGACATGGGAATGAAACGGGCAAAATAGTCAACGTCTTCTCCTAAAATATGCCACGCTACCGCTCCTCCCAGCGAAAATCCTGCAAATGCCCTATGCTCTCTTGATGCCTTTATTCCTTCATACGTTGTATCTTTCGCATAGGTCGAATATGTACTCTCTACGGCAGGTATTACAGCCTCTCTCAGCTCATCATTAAACTCATCCAGAAGCACATCTGTATCTATATCTCCGAATTTTATTTCATGTGAGGGATAGAACGAAAGATTTACAAATATACAAGGTTCAATATCACCGTTCAGTATCATATGATCAAGCATATTTTTAATTCTGCGGTTACTTCCCGGCTCTCCGAAATATGCTGTTTCATTTGTACTTACTCCGCCGACTATGTACACGATATTGTATTTTTTTGTTTCATCATATTCCGGCGGCAGATATACTACTGCATCCTTGGTATGATCATTGTGTGTATATGTTATATATTCGGTAGATAATGAGTTCTCAGCAGGCTCATAATATTCCTCGTCCGCACTTAACATATACTCTGAAAATGTTCTGTCCATATATTCAGGCTCATCATCTTCATCATCAGATTCTTCATCGCTGCTTTCTTCTTCATCATTTTCATCATCGGATTCTTCATCGTTACTTTCTTCATCATCGCTGTCTTCTTCGTTACTTTCTTCTTCGGATTCATCATTATCAGATTCTTCTTCATTACTTTCTTCTTCATCGCTGCTTTCTTCATCTTCATTGTCAGACTCTTCATCACTGTTTTCTTCATCTTCAGACGATGATTTATTTGTGCTTACTTCTTCAGAAACATCTTCACTGTTTTCTGTTTCTTCAACAGATGAATCGGCTGCGTTTTCTTCTTCAGTCGGAGCATCAGTGCTTATTTCCTTTGATAATTCAACCATGCTGTCATTTTTATCTGACATCTCAGATTTAAGTGAATAAATTCCCCGATTTGAACAGCCCGAACAGCATAATATCAGCATACAAAATAGTATGCACAAAGTTTTCCTCATAACAAATTGAAACTTCCCTTCTCATTTTTTAACGATAAGTCAAAAAAAGTATCTGAATATTATAGATATTTTATCATATTCTACATGTTTTTTCAACAACAAAATATTTTTTTAGCCTTGACTATTTCTATTAACAATGATACTATCTATATAAAAATAAATCAAAAGAGGTGCTTTGAATGCCCCTGCAAATGATAAGAAATGATATAACAAAAGTAAAATGTGATGCAATTGTAAATGCGGCAAACACAAGTCTGCTCGGCGGCGGAGGTGTTGACGGTGCAATACATCGTGCCGCAGGGCCTCAGCTTCTGGAAGAATGCAGACATCTTCACGGCTGCAAAACCGGTCAGGCAAAAATAACAGGCGGCTACCGTCTGCCATGCAAATACGTTATACATACCCCCGGTCCTATATGGCGTGGCGGAACTCATGGTGAAGAAGAACTCCTCCGTTCATGCTATATCAATTCACTAAAGCTTGCCAAAAAATACAATTGCGAAACTGTTGCATTCCCGCTTATCTCGGCAGGCGTATACGGATATCCAAAAGAACAGGCTATACGCATTGCATACGATACCATAAGCAGCTTTATTGCAGAAGAATCTCCCGATATGCTTGTATACATGGTCTTATTCGACAAAAGCAGCTTTCTCATCAGTAAAAAGCTGCATTCAGACCTGACATCTTTCATAGATGATAACTATGTCGATGAAATGCATAAGGATCCTTCGCTTTTCGGTTCGAGAAACATATTCGCCATTGAAGAAGAAATTCGGTCTGACATGGATATGTCAGCACCTCAATATCCCACAGAAAGCAAGCCTCCCGAAAAGAAAAGAAAAACATTTTTCGGAAAAGAAAGCAAAGCTTTGCTAAAAGCTCCTATGGCTGAATCAGCAGCTATAACAAGCGACCATGTAAAGCTTGAAATGATGCTTAAAAATATTGATGAAAGCTTTTCCGAAATGCTGCTCAGAAAAATTGATGAAAAAAACATGAAGGATTCCGAGTGCTACAAAAAGGCCAATATCGACAGAAAACTTTTTTCAAAAATAAGAAGTGACAGACTGTATAAGCCAAGCAAAAACACTGTAATTGCATTTGCAATAGCGCTTGAACTGCCTCTTGATGAAACAAAGGACATGCTTCGTAAAGCAGGATTTGCACTTTCGCACAGCAGCAGGTCTGATATAATCATCGAATATTTTATACTGAACGGCATTTATGATATATTTACTATAAACGAAACACTTTTCTATTTCGACCAGAAACTTTTAGGCGCATGATATTTTGTCGCATGAAAAGCGACCATTTAAAAGCCTCCATAAGATATAATGTAATCACAGGGTAAGGAAACAAAACAACATTATATCTTATGGAGGTAATCATTATGAAAAAGAATATTGAAAAAAACAACATCACAGAACTGGTATTCATCATCGACAGAAGCGGCTCTATGTCAGGTCTTGAAAGCGATACTATCGGCGGATTCAATTCTCTCATCAGAAAGCAGAAGAAAGAGGACGGAAAATGCTATGTTTCAACGGTGCTTTTCTCTGACAGAAGTGAGGTCATACATGACAGGAAAGATATTTCCGAGGTCAGAGAAATGACAGAAAGGGATTATTCCACATACGGCTGTACAGCTCTTATTGATGCTATCGGCGGTGCTATAAAACATATTTCCGATGTACACCGCTATATCCGACCGGAAGATGTTCCCGAGCATACAATGTTCGTAATTACAACTGACGGTATGGAAAATGCAAGCCATAAGTATTCAAGCAAAAAGGTAAAGAAAATGATAAAATCCAAAGAAGAAGATGGCTGGGAGTTCCTCTTTATCGGCGCAAATATCGACTCTGTTGAAACTGCATCCCACTTTGGCATAAGAAAGGACAGATCTGTTAACTATCATGCCGACCGCAAGGGTACAGCCGTACTCTATGAGGCTGTATGCAGGCAGGTTTCAAACCTCAGATCATGCGGAGCTGTATCTGATGACTGGAGTGAATCTATTAACGAGGACTACAACAGCAGAAACTGACAGTAATATTTACGGACATAAAATATCGGCTGCCGCAGATAGATGCGGCAGCCGATAACTTTTGCTTTTTTATTTTATGCAGCTTTCTTGTTTCTTCTTTTTATCATCTTTATAAGTGCCCATATCTCATGTACAAGTACAGGCAAAAGCGAAATAACAACTACAAAAAGCCACATCTGGAGTGTCATACCTGCTGTGCCGAATATCTGTGTAAGGAAAGGTATCTCCGTAACGGCTACCTGTCCGATAACACCGAATGCCAGCGCAAGTATCATTATCTTGTTGTCAAGATGATTGAATGTGAATATCGAATTTTCCGTATCACGCATTCCTATTGCATGGAAAAGCTCCGAGAATGCAAGCGTACAGAATGCAAGTGTCTGTGAACGTACAAGCATATCCTTGTCTGAATAGCATTTGATTATCGAATTGATATCAATAGCTGTTCCGTTTGAAAGAAGATGCTGTATCGGCAGATACAGGAATGCTATCAGCGTTCCCAATGCTATAATTATACTGTAAATTCCCACCTTTGCATATCCGCCGTCTGCAAATATGGATTCGCCGTTTTTACGGGGCTTTTTATTCATTACGTCTGACGATGAGTTAGGATCTACACCGAGTGCAAAACATGGAAGTGAGTCTGTAAGAAGGTTTATCCAGAGAATATGTACAGCCGTAAGAGGTGCTGCAAAGCCTGCTGCTATTGCCGCAAACATTACTATTATCTCACTGACATTTGATGAAAGTGCAAAGAGTATGGACTTCTTTACATTCTCGTATATGTTTCTGCCTTCCTTTACAGCCTTTTCTATAGTTGTGAATTTATCATCCTGCAAAACTATATCTGCTGCACCCTTTGCAACGTCCGTACCAGTTATGCCCATAGCAACGCCTACATCGGCGGCTTTCAGTGATGGTGCATCGTTTACGCCGTCACCGGTCATACTCGAAACATTTCCGTTTGCCTGTATAGCCTTGACTATCTTCACCTTATGTTCGGGTGAAACTCTCGCAAATATCGAAAGTCCCGGTACTTTCTCTTTGAGCTGTTCATCGCTCATTTCGTCAAGCTCATGTCCCATGATACATTCTTCCGGCTTTTCTGCTATGCCAAGCTTTCTGGCGATTGCAAGTGCTGTATCTTTGTGGTCGCCGGTTATCATAACTGTCTTTATTCCGGCTCTCTTGAATGTCTTTATTGAATCCACTACCTCCGGACGTTCCGGATCTATCATACCTATCATACCGATATATGTAAGATCCTGCTCGACTGCATCCTTATTGTCATAGCGTATTGCAAGTGAAAGTACACGCAAAGCCTCGTTTGACATCTCGCTCATGGCTTTCATTATAGTATCCATGTCAGCCTTTGTTATCTCACGGGCTTCACCATTTACCATTATATGTGTACATCTCTGCAAAAGCTCATCTGTAGAACCCTTGGTATACGAAATGATTTTCTTGTCAGATGTAGTATGTACGGTAGTCATAAGCTTTCTGTCGGAATCGAATGCCTTTTCATTTATTCTCGGCATTGTCTTTTCTGTTTCGCCCTTTTCTATACCGTAACGCTTTGCAAATGCAACAAGCGCTGTTTCTGTAGGATCTCCGACCTCTGTGCCGTCTGAAGCTATGCTTGCATCATTACAAAGCATAAAGCCTTTGAGAAGTGTATCATGCTTGTTTTTGCTGAGTTTGTCAAGATCAATATATTCCCCGTTTTCATATGCTTTTACAACAGTCATCTTATTCTGTGTAAGAGTACCTGTCTTATCCGAGCATACATAGCTTACTGCACCGAGTGTTTCAACAGCAGGCATATTCTTTACGATAGCATTTACCTTTGCCATTCTCTGCATACCCAATGCAAGAACTATCGTAACTATAGTCGGTATGCCTTCGGGTATTGCCGCAACAGCAAGTGAAACAGCTGTCATAAGAAGTTCAAGCACTTCTCTGCCCTGAAAGAATCCTATAAGGAAAACTATCGCACATATTACTATTACGCCGATACCAAGAACCTTGCTCAGCTCATCCATGCCCTTCTGGAGAGGTGACGGCTTATCCTTTTCCTTGCCTACCATATCGGCGATCTTGCCTATCTGGGTATCCATACCCGTATGCTCAACGACACCTACTCCACGTCCGTATGTAACTATCGTTGACATATAAGCGAGGTCAAGTCTGTCGCCTATTCCCGTTTTTTCATCAGGAACAAATCTGTGGTCTTTCTCAACAGGAACGGATTCGCCTGTAAGTGCCTTTTCGTCTATCATCAGTCTTGCATCTTCAAGCACTTTCAGATCGGCAGGCACCTGTTTTCCTGCTTCGAGTACGACTATATCCCCTACTACAAGTTCCTCCGAAGATATTTCTCTTGTTTCACCGTCACGGATAACAGTCGCTTTCAGCACAGACATCTTTTTCAGAGCATCAAGAGCTTTCTGAGCTTTGCCCTCCTGAACAACGCCGATTATAGCATTTGCGATAACTATTACAAGCATTATTATGGCTTCACCGTAATCTCCGAGTATAATGGAAATGATGATAGCCGCCGCAAGAATTGCATTTGTGAAGTTAAGTATCTGCTCAAGAAACATTTGGAAAACAGATTTTGGCTTTTCTTCTTTCAATACATTTCTTCCGTTCTGAGCAAGCCGTTTTTCAGCTTCCTCCTGTGTCAGTCCTTTATAGGTCTGCATTGATTTTACCTCTTTTCTGTATTAAATTGTGAGATCGACATCATTTTTATTTTAGTATATTATTCAAACAAAATCAATACCCATTAATAATGATATTTAAATAAATAATTTTGACAATTTATTATGCAATATCTATAGAAATATGTTTAAGTTTATGATATAATGTTAAAGTCGGTACAAAACATACTATTTTTGTATAAATATCCATATCTCAACGGAGGAAATATATAATGAAAAAAATACACAGATATACAGCAATTTTACTTTCAATACTTATGATAACCATGCTTTTCGGCTGTCATAAAAATACACCGCCCGAAATAAGCGAGCCTTCACCCGCCGAAAGTTCACAGGAAGAATCTTCAGAAGAAGAAAGTTCACAGGAGGAATCTTCAAAAGAGGAAAGCTCAAAAGAAGAATCTTCAAAAGAGGAAAGCTCTGAGCCTGAATTAACAGGAAATTATTCAGGTCCAGATACTATGAACAATCCAAGAGAAATTTACGCAAATCTTCAGGATTACTATGCTTCAAACCATGATACTGTCGGATGGGTAGCTGTCCCGAATACACTTATAAACTATGTTGTTCTTAAATCACCCAAAGACATAACCAATGCCGCATACAATGAAGACCCTTACTATCTTACAAGAGATTTCTACGGCAACTATTATTTCAACGGCTCTATATTCATGGATTTCAGAAGTGATATCTCAAGCAAAAATATGCTCCTTCACGGTCACTCTATGGCTGACGGTTCTATGTTCGCAGGTGTGCTCAACTTTGATAACCTCGATTTCTACAAATATGCCCCCACCGTTTCCTTCAATACCCTGAAAGAAAATGCCAAATGGAAAATAATCGCTGTTATAAAGGTCAATACAAATGAATATCACGGTACACCTTACTATTATCTCCGCAGCAGCTTCGGCAGTGATTATGATTTTCTCAATTATGTTTATGAGATACGCCAGCGTTCTGTTATCGACTGTCCTGTAACCGTAAACGAAAACGATACCCTTGTAACTTTGTCAACCTGTGCATATGATTTTGACGGTTTCAGGCAGGTCATTATCGCACGTAAAGTCAGACCCGGTGAGAGTACGGAAGTAAAGGTTGGCAAGGCAAAATATAACCCGAATCCGCTTTATCCTGATGTATGGTACAGCTATTACGGCGGAACAAAGCCCGTGACTACATCTTTTCAGGATGCTCTCAACAAAAAACAGATAACATGGTATGACGGTACTAAAAAATGGAGTGCAAAGGATGATGAGGCTCTGCAAAAGCTGATACAGGATTATAAAAACAATGCCGAAAAACGTATCCGTGCAAGCTACAAGGAAAGCAATTATACCAAAGAACAGGTCGCAAAAATAAACGAAATAATAGATATATATATGCCTGTGATAAAACAGGAAAATATAATTGCACGTATCAACGATTTTGTAAATCAGTGCATAGCCGTTCTTGATCTGTTTGAACCCGTAAGATAATACAATGTTCAATGTACAATGTGCAATTACAATATAATAAAAAGCAGACACGGTTTCTCAAAATACCGTGTCTGTTTTTTGCACAAATTATTTATCTTGTCCTCTGCCTGCTATACGGATTATAA
>JBGVAQ010000311.1:0-3117 GCA_045224775.1 Acutalibacteraceae bacterium
TTGATAAGGATGTGACCGAGGAGGCAGTGACAGAGATCGCAAAGAAACAGCCGTTCTATGCTGTTTTCCGTGACAGTGGTATGGCAAGCGACAGCGTGGCAACTAACTTTGAGCAGATCTTTGAAACATACTCGCCTAAGACTGTCAGGAGGGTGATATAACAATGCATAATTCATAATGCATAATTCATAATGAGTTATTAATTCATAATGAATAATGAATTGTGAATGGGAGGTTTGAGATATGAAAGAGGATAATGTTATTGTTGAAAAAAGCAAGAAATTTGCATTGAGAATAATTAATGCATATAAGTTTCTGATTGATAAAAATGAATATGTTTTGTCAAAACAGATTTTAAGAAGTGGTACAAGCATAGGTGCAAATGTAAAAGAGGCAATTCGTGCCCAAAGTAAGCCGGATTTTATTGCAAAAATGAATATCGCACTAAAAGAAGCAAGCGAAACTGAATACTGGATAGAACTACTGACAGAAAGTAATTATCTATCCTTACAAAGCGGAACTTCATTAAAAAATGATTGTGTAGAACTTATAAAGATTATTACATCAATAATAAATTCTGCAAAATCAAACTCAAGAAAATAAATACAGTTTGAATTTTTGCAAGGAAGGAGAATATAATTCTAATTATGCATTATGCATTATGCATTATGAATTTTAATTATGCATTATGCATTAATTATGAATTATGCATTATGAATTATGAATTTTAAATACACCGTGCAGTCTTACCAGACAGAGGCTGTCGAGAGCGTGGTAAGTGTGTTTGCCGGTCAACCGTATAACGACAGATTTACATACCGCAGAGATGTTGAAATTGTGCGGGATATTTCCAACTGGCAGTACACCGATGAAGAACTCACAATGGGCTTTGCCAATTCAAAGATCAGACTTGACTCTGTGCAGCTTTTGGACAATATCCGAAGGACACAGACACGCAATAATATAAAGCTGACCGATAGCTTGACAACCAATTTAGGTGCCTGTTCTCTTGATGTGGAGATGGAAACAGGTACGGGCAAAACTTATGTATATATCAAAACAATGTTTGAACTGAATAAGCAGTACGGCTGGAGCAAGTTTATTGTTGTTGTGCCGAGTATTGCCATCCGTGAGGGTGTGAAAAAGAGCTTTGAAACAATGCAGGAGCATTTCATGGAGCATTACGGCAAGAAGGCAAGGTTCTTTGTGTATGATTCCAAAAATCTTTCGGAGATTGATAATTTCAGCCAGAACTCCGACATAAGCGTTATGATAATCAATATTCAGGCTTTCAATTCATCCTTTAATGAAGAAAAGAACAAAGAAGGCCGTACAGGAGATGCCGCCGCCCGTATTATTTTTTCCAAGCGTGACAGCTTTGGTTCAAGACGACCGATAGATGTTATAGCAGCCAACAACCCGATTATCATTCGGGACGAACCGCAGAAAATGGGCGGTGAAAAAACACAGGCAGCACTAAAACAATTCAAGCCCTTGTTTTGCCTGAATTATTCCGCAACACACAAGGAACATCACGAACTTGTTTATGTGCTTGACGCACTGGACGCTTATAATAAGCAGCTTGTCAAGAAAATTGAAGTCAAAGGCTTTGATGTCAAAAATCTCCACGGAACAAACGGCTATATGTTTTTGGAAAGTATTGTTCTTTCAGCCAAAAAGCCGCCTATGGCTCGTATCGAATTTGAAATAGGCTATGATAAGTCTATCAACCGTGAAACAAGAATCCTTGAAGTTGATGATGACCTGTTTGCACTGTCAAAGAATATGGAACAGTATCGTGGATATCGTATCAGCGAAATTGATCCGATCAGAAACACAGTGACATTTACAAATGGTATTACACTTCATACCGGTGAGGTTATCGGTGATGTATCGGAATCAGACCTTCGCCGTGTGCAGATAAGAGAAACTATACGCTCTCATTTTGAAAAAGAAAAAGATTTGTTTTCTCGTGGTATCAAAACATTGTCATTGTTCTTTATTGACGAGGTTGCTAAATACCGCAAGTATGACGAAAATGGAAATGAGATCAACTCTTTATACGGTGAAATTTTCGAGCAGGAGTACACCGATATTCTGAATGAATACCTGACACTCTATAATACTCCCTATGAACAATATCTCCGCAGCATTGAAGCAAGCCGCACTCATGCCGGATATTTCAGCATAGATAAAAAGGGACACAAGGTTGACAGTACACTCAAACGAGGCAAGGACGAAAGCGATGATATTTCTGCATACGACTTGATTTTAAAGGATAAAGAAAGGCTTCTTTCTTTTGAAAACCCTGTCCGTTTTATATTCTCACACTCTGCTTTGCGTGAAGGCTGGGATAACCCGAATGTATTTCAGATATGTACACTCAAACACGGCGGCAGCTCTCCCACACAAAAACGTCAGGAAGTAGGACGTGGATTACGCCTTTGTGTAAATCAGAACGGTGACCGTATGGACAGAGATGCACTCGGTAGTCTGGTACAGCAGGTAAATCAGTTGACGGTCATTGCCTCAGATGGTTATCGTGATTTTGTAAAATCCTTGCAGGATGGTATCCGTGAAGATCTGTATGAACGTCCTACCAAAGCTACCGCAGAATATTTCATTGGCAAAACTCTCCGTATTGATGGTGTGGACATTACTATTAACGACAAACAGGGCAAGGATATTTATCGTTATCTCATTAAGAACGACTACATTGATGACAACGATCAGATCACAGAACAGTATCGTGCAGATGCGGCAAATGGTACTTTTGCACCTCTGCCCGATAGCTGTAAAGATATAGCAGACGGTGTTCAGGCACTTATCAAGGGTATATTTGACGAACACGCTCTTGATGATATGATAGGAAATGGACGTAAACCTGAAATGCCGCCGAATAAACTTAATGATAACTTCTGGAAGAAAGAGTTTCAGACATTGTGGAATTATATCAATCATAAGTATGCTTACACAGTTGAGTTTGACAGTGAGGAACTGATAAGAAAAGCTGTTGCACACATCAACGATAAGATGTTTGTTGCCAAACTGCAATATACCGTAACAACAGGAAAACAAGAACAGGAAATGAGTGCCGACAAACTTAAAAACGGTGAA
>JBGVAQ010000312.1:0-7731 GCA_045224775.1 Acutalibacteraceae bacterium
TTATGTGTATGTGTTGTGTGTATACACATATTCAAACAGGCTCTGCAAGCCGTTTTTATCATTTTTCACCGAAATATTTTTCAAGTATTTCATTTACAAGACCGTTCTTTGAAAGCCGGCGTTTTTTTGCTTCCGCATCAAGCTTTTTTACAAGGCTTTTTGATAGAAGCAGGTTCATTCTTTCGCTTCTCGGCTCAACATAACGGAGATATCCGCCTTTCTTTACAGCCGTTTCTTCCTTTTCCGTGACAGCTTCACTGTCATTCAGTCCCGACGGTATGCCCGTTATAAGTTCCTCTGCGGCATTGGTGAAATTCTTTTTCATATTGCGTTATCCTCCGGTTATCTCATTTGTAAGGCTGTTGTAATCCTCTGCGGCGTTGCTTTTCGGTGCATAGATAAATATATCCTTTCTCAGTGCCTGAGCCTCTTTTATGGCTGTACATTCCCTGATACGGGTATCATATACCTTTGTGCTGAGCTTTTCAGCCGTCTGTGTCAGAGCCGCCGCCAAGTCCTTGCTTATCGTTGTACGGCTGTTATAGCGTGTAAGTACAATGCCGTCAATGGTTAATTTACTGTTGCAGTATTTGCGTACTGTTGAAATAGTGTTGCTTATCTGTGTGATACCCTGTAAGGAATATATATCTGCCTGTGCAGGTATCAGCACGGTATCAGCCGCCGCAAGTGCATTTATTGAAAGTATGCCAAGAGCCGGCGGCGTGTCAATGATAACATAGTCATAAACAGTACTGTCAATATTCTGTAATGCCTCTTTGAGTTTATATTCCTTTCCTATCTCGGTGAATATCTTTTCCGCAACTGCAAGGCGTTCCGTACTCGGAATAATATCTATTCTTCCGCCGTTGCTGTCCGAACATACGGACTGTATTTCCTGCGGAGTAGTTTCGGGGCGTTCCATAGCTCCGAAAATCCCATAACTGCCGCCCTCGGCATTTACCGTATATGACAAATTCCCCTGTGCGTCAAGGTCGATAAGAAGAACTTTAAACCCTCTGTGATACAACGCAAAACTAAGGGCCGCCGCCGTTGTAGTCTTGCCTGTGCCGCCCTTCTGGTTATTGACCGCTATTACTTTCATACTGATTTCTCCCTTGTTTTTATACACATAATATATACACATGTTTTATATGTATATATTATATGTATGTTTTATGTGTATATGTTATGTGTATGTGTTGTGTGCATACACATATTGAAACAGGCTTAATCACTGTATTTTATGCCGAAATAGTCCATATATTTCCTGAATCTGTCCTGAGCCGACAGGCAGGTATCCCGAAGATATCCTTTTTCGTTTTTCCATTCCTGCAACCCTCGGTAATAGAACATTTTTATATCATCCTCAATAATAAAAGGCGTGATATCATTCCTCAGACACTCTTTGAAAAGAATAAGCCGTCCGACTCTGCCGTTTCCGTCCTGAAAAGGATGTATTCTTTCAAAATCGTAATGGAACTGCAAAAGCTCGTCAAAGCTTTTTTTCTTTGACAGATTATAGTCTTTCAAAAGCTCCTTCATTTTCTTTTGGACATCGGCAGGCTTTACAGTCTTCAAGCCTCCGACCTCGTTTTCCAGACGCTTGTAATCTCCAATGGCAAACCATGCTTTTCTGCTGTCTGATGTACTGTTTTTAAGTATGAGATGGAGCTGTTTTATAAAGCTTTCAGTAAGCACATACTTAGCCTGATCTATCACAAGATCGATACATCGGAAATGGTTAGCCGTTTCGATAACATCATCAACATTTACAGCACCGTCCGAAATACCGATAGTATTTGTTTCAAAGATATATCTTGTCTGGTCTTTGGTCAGACGGCTTCCCTCGATATGATTTGAATTGTATGTCAGTTCTATCTGTATTTTGTGGTAGATACCGCCTTTAAAACCGGAATCCTTTTCAAGTCTGAGCCGTGAAAGAAGATCGGACGGAATTTTGCCGTTTCTTTTTTTGCGTTCGGGCTTTTCGGCATTTTCGGGAATGAGCCATGAATTTTCATTTCTGACCGAACCGGTTATTCTTCCCTGCTGACAGTAATTTCTTACGCTTCTTTCGGAAACGCCCCATTTTTCAGCCGCCTGAGCTGCGCTGATATAGTTCATAATACCCCCCCTGCTTAAAAAGCTCCGGAAATTATTATACCACAAGCGGCAAAATATATCAACGATTTCTGTATGCAGATTAATGTTTTATTTTGCCGCATTATGTGTATAAGATATGTATATGTTTTATGTGTATATGTTGTGTGTATGTGTTATGTGCATACACATATTGAAACCTGCATATTCAGCCGGTTTCAAGGACAACCGGCAATTCAAATAATTCCACTTTCCACATTCATACAATTCCGTCTTCCGAAAAATAATTGAACATGGTGTAGTAGCGGTAGGCGATTTTGTTTCCTGTTCTGCCGTTGCGGTTTTTGAGAATAAAGGCTTCTATCTCACGGAGAATTTTTGCCTTTGCCTCGTCAACATAAAAGCGCTTTTCGCCTGCGCTCAGTATGACAGGGGGACAAAATTTCATACCGGATTTGAAGTGTCATTCAGGAATAGCCGTAAAATCGTCATATTTGCCCGTTACGGCATTTTTGACGGTTCAAAGGTAAAATTTACCCTCTGAGGGTATAAAATGCAATACAGGGCATTTATGAGCGTCTGAGAGCTATGTCCAAGTTTTTACACATCAAAACACCCCCGATTTGTCATTCCGAACGAAGTGAGGAATCTTTTAAAGCTCCGCTGCGGCGTTTTTGACGGCTCGAAGGTAAAATTACACTGTTTTATATATACATATCCGCCGGAAGCATAAAAAACCTCTGACACACTATTGTGCATCAGAGGTTCATTTTTTGTATTAAATTCAGTCTGTAACAGTTACTGCTGCAAGCTTAGCAGAAGCGTAAAGGCTTTCGCCGTCCATAACCTCTACGAAAGGAATGTATGAACCCTTAGCCGGGAACTTATATACATAAGTCATATAGGGAGAACCTGTTCTCTGTGAATCTAAATATGTTTTGCTGCCGTTCTGGATGTAACCGAATCTGTATGTATATGTACCGCTTCCGTTGCTGAGTGAAGCTGTAGTCTGGAAAGCCTGAGTCTTTTTGATATTGTATGAAGAAACAGAACCAAAATCTACTTTGAAATCTTTTACTGTAACATCAGCCTGCTTTACTGTTCTTCTTGCACCGTCTGCATCTACAACTTCAACAAAGGGAGTATATGTACCAGCCTCGGTGAATTTGTATGTGTAAGTTGTGTAAGGAGCGGGAGTCTTGACAGTTTTTACAAACTTTGAAACGCCGTTCTTTATGTAACCGTAATTATATGTGTAGTCAGTCTTTCCGCCGCTTACAGATGTTGTAGCCTGAAAAGCCTGTTCAGTGCTGATCTTGTTTGAGCCTGCCTTGCCGAATGCGATCTGAAGATCCTTTACTGTTACATTAGCCTGCTTTACTGTTCTTCTTGCGCCGTCTGCATCTACTATTTCAACAAAAGGAGTATATGTGCCTGCCTCTGTGAATTTGTATGTGTAAGTTGTGTAAGGAGCAGGAGTCTTGATTGTCTTTACAAACTTTGTAACGCCGTCCTTGATGTAGCCGTATCTGTATGTATAGTCAGTCTTTCCGCCGCTTACAGATGTTGTAGCCTGAAAAGCCTGTGACTTGTCAATGATGTTTGAGCCTGCTTTGCCGAAAGAAATCTGGAGATCCTTTACTGTTACATTAGCCTGCTTTACTGTTGTTCTTGCGCCGTCTTTATCTATGACTTCAACAAAGGGAGTATATGTGCCGGCCTCTGTGAATTTGTATGTGTATGTGGTGTAGGGAGCAGAAGTTTTGATAGTCTTTACATTCTTTGTAACGCCGTCCTTGATATAGCCGTACTTGTATGTATATTCAGGATCGCCGCCGCCTACGGAAGTTGTAGCCTGAAAAGCCTGTGACTTGTCAATGATGTTTGAGCCTGCCTTGCCGAAAAGGATCTTAAGATCTTTTACTGTTACTGCTTTAAGCTTGTATGTAACCTTTTTGCCTGTGGAATCTGTTACTACTAAAACAGGGATATAAGAACCTTCAGTTTTGAATTTATAATCATATTTGTAATAGGGAGCGTTTGTCTTTACTGTCTTTACATATGTTGTTTTGCCGTCCTTGATATAGCCGAACTTGTATGTATAAGGTGCTGTGCCTTCATTTATTGAAGCTGCTACAGCAAAACTCTGAGTAGTGCTGATTTTGTAGGGGGAAAGAGCGGAGAATGATGCACTTAACTTGCTTGCAACTGTTGCGGATACAGATGAAGCTGTAGTACTTGATGAAGCGGCATTTGCCGGAAGTGCTGCAACGCCTGATGCAACTACAACTGCGGATACTAAAAGAGCAATGAAAGCTTTTGAAATTCTCTTGTTATCCATAATTTTATCTCCCTATGTTTTAAATTTTTGACGATCTTCTCGACAGTCACGATTATACAGTACACATTATTGTATTGTCAACGCATTTTAATGCAAATGGAACAAGTTCTATTTTTCACATAAAAAACGATTTTTTACAAAAATTTTTTTGTTCATTTTTATTCATAATTTGTTCATAAGTTTCAATAAAAAAGTTAACAAATCAATTTGTGACAAATTATCAGCGAACCGGAGTTTTTTCTTTCATGTCAAACTCACATTCAATTTTTATGTAAAAAACATTGCATATCCTGCGAGAATTCCGGTACAACAAATTTTTTTTTAAATGAACCGATTTGTCTCCTTTTGACTCTAATGAATGAAAACAAAAATTGATCTGCATAAATTCAAGAATGCCCCTGAAACAAGCGTAGATAGCCATATAATGCGTTTTATTAGCAAAGTAATATACTTTCATACCTAAGGACTAAAAACGCCTCAGAAGGGCGTAGAATGCGTTTTAGAGCTATGTCCAATATTTTACTCTTATTTTATCAAAGCCTCCTGCTTTTTTTACTGCTCAAAGCCACATTATCT
This sequence comes from Acutalibacteraceae bacterium, assembly GCA_045224775.1. GTDB lineage: Bacteria > Bacillota > Clostridia > Oscillospirales > Acutalibacteraceae > UBA1213. The sequence goes on from JBGVAQ010000312.1 coordinate 5,018, forward strand.
GACGGTACCGGAACAGCATCTGACTCGGCAAAGTAATTGAACATAGCATAAAAGTCAAATCCTATCCTGCCGCCTGTACTGCCGTTACGGTTCTTGAGTATCACGGCTTCCACTTCACGGGGATTTTTGCTTTTTGCCTGATCTATATCAAAATTCTTGTTACCTATGCCTTTGAGCTGTAATCCTATCAGCACATCCGTTGAATATTCAATAGCGCCGCTTTCCTTGAACGCCTGCATGGAAACTTTTACGCTGTAATTTTCACGGTTAAAGGAACTTATCACAATAACAGGAATTTTATAGTCCCTCGATAGCCGCTTGAATGTAAGTATCGCATTGTCCGTATTCTGCTTATCTGTCCACTTCTCATTCTTCGGAGAAAGTATCTGGAGATAGTCAACAATTACAACAGGCGGATTATGTCCGCTCTCTATATGATCACTGACCTGTTGTGCAATAGTCTCTGCAGTAACATCCCCTATCCCCTCTCTGATAAAGATATTACCGGCAATTTTTTCATAGTCGTTTATTGAAACTCTGATAAGCTCCCTTTCGGCTTGACAGTAAGAATTATATTTTTTACAGGACATAATGCCCCTTGTGGTCTTTGCGTGCTGTATGCTGCCGTCTGTCTGCATTACACGGCGCAAAGTATTCCGACTAATACTTTTGGCTATCAGCTCATTCCTCGACATCTCAAGGGAAAAAACGAGAACCTCATGCCCCTGTGCTGCGATCTGATCCGACATCTGCAAGGCAAAGGTCGTTTTACCCAAAGAAGATATAGCACCTATTCCGTAAAGCCCCTCATACAGTCCGCCGTCAAGCATATTGTCAAGAGCTTCAAAGCCTGTAGGAATAACCTCCGTATTAACGTTCTCCGAAATACCGTCAACAAAGTCCTTTAAAAACACCTTTGCCGAAAACTGATCGTCATATTCTGTTTTTCTGGCTGCCTCGTTATCATTTATCCTTTGGACTATAAGATCATCAATATGTTCTATTCCGTATATTACCGCCAACCTGAACGTTTCAGGACTATTCATCAAAGCTTCATTCGGGTCTTTGAAGCTCCCACAAGGATTATAGACACAATATTCAATACCACGCTCATCGAATCCTGCTATCAGCTCTTTTCTTGCCTTTTCCCCTGCGCTGTCATTGTCAAGAGCTATGATAAATTTCGGCCTATGTGCCGTTTTATCAAGAACAGAAAGAATATAACTCACATTGCTGACACTTCCAAGCCCCACAGTACTGTCATATCCGGCAATGTCAATAATACTCAAAGCATCAAGCTCACCCTCAACCACATACACGATATCGCTTGTTTCCAGAGCTTTCTCATTAAAGATATGTACCTTGCCGACCTTTGATTTGACATAGCCTTTCTGATTTTCCGGAATCTCATCCTCATTTCTGGTATCTCTTGCAAGATAAGAACCCGAAGAAGTAGGAATAATAAGTCTTGGTGAAACCGGAGAATGAGGATTTTTCGGATGCTTCCATTCAGGTACAAAACCAATGTTGAAATGCTTCAGTGTTTCAAGGGAGATTCCCCGGTGATAATTTGTTTCGCATAAATGCTTATTTGCATCCAAAAAGAAAAAAACAAAATTTTCTTCATCGAAGTTTTCAACATCCGAAGCGGCGGAACATTCCTTTGTATCTATCCTATCATTTCCAATTACCGAAAGAGAAAAAAAACTTTGGTCTGACAATAAGTTTTTTCTTTTTTCGGTTAAAAAATCTAACCTCACATGATATTTATCGGCAAGATACTGAACTACCGAATTCTTAGAAATATTTTCAACTTTCTCGGCAAGATCAAAGATATCCCCATGCTGATGACAGGAAAAACAGTAATAGTTTGTCGGATAAACAGTAAAAGCCCCTGTTGAGTTCAATCCGTTTCCACTTCCACAAAAGATACAAATAAACTGATTTTTACCTTTGGAGCGTTTCAGATGCTCATCTGCATAATCGGGCAGATATTGTTTTATGGTTTCAACTGCGTTCTGAAAATCCACGGGCGGAACATTCCTTTCTGTAAGTACTGGAAGATAAAAAAAATTTGGTTTCTGAATATCTTACATGAGATAAATAAACTTTTTTCTTCTTTCGGTTTTATAAACTACCGGCAAGAAATAGACTATTGTTTTTGTATATCTATCCCACCATAAAATATTAAAACCATAAGAAGTAATATTTTTTACCTTAAGATAAGACCGAACCGTCCCCCTTGTCAAGAGGGGGACGGTGATTGTTATAAGACTTATAATATCTTACAAGTCTTACCTTTTTTTTGATGTTTCAAAACACCAGTATTCATGCAGGTTTCGGGAAAGGGCTTTGGACAAAAAATCGCAAGTCAGTGGACAAAAAATCGCAAGTGAACGGACAAAAAATCGCAAGTCAGTGGACAAAAAATCGCAAGTGGACGACTTGATACTTTTTGTCCAATTGTTCAGAATGTGGTTATTTCTATCTCTCTTTCGGTTATTTTGAAGTCTTTTATCCATTCAAGTTCCTTGTAATGATTGAGTATTCTTTCTATTTTTTCTGGAAGTCGCTGTTTCTGCTTGTATGTTTCAATGCAACATCTCTGGTAAATCGTATCTAACAGGATAGTCCGTGTTATGTATTTGCTGTTCCTCATCTTTGATATTCGCATTAAAAGATAATCGGAAAGCAGAAGATTGTCGTCTGTCTTG
>JBGVAQ010000313.1:0-2453 GCA_045224775.1 Acutalibacteraceae bacterium
ATCACAAAGCATTACTCTTGCTATACACATAAGCTGTTTCTGTCCCTGTGAAAGATTTGAGCCGTCCTCGGTTATTATCGTGTCGTATCCGTTCGGCATACGTTCTATGAAATGGTCTATGAATGCGCTTTTTGCTGCCGCCTTTACCTCGTCAAGTGTTGCATCGGGCTTTCCGTAGGCTATGTTCTCACTGACTGTTGCATTGTACAGCCAGCTTTCCTGAAGCACCATGCCGTACATTGAACGCAGGCCGTCACGCTTCAGTTTATATATACTCGTTCCGTCTATGCTTATATCGCCGCTGTTTACGTCATAGAAACGCATGAGCAGATTTATAAGCGTTGTCTTTCCGCATCCTGTCGGTCCGACTATGGCTATTTTACTGCCGGGGGCAACATGAAGGTTAAAGTTTGTGATAAGCTTTTTGTCGGGTGAATATGAAAAGCTTACCTTGTCTATATCTATTTTGCCCTTGCAGACTTCGGGGGAAACGGCATTTTCGGGATCGGGTATCTGGTCGGGTTCGTCAAGGAGTGTGAATACCCTTTCCGCACCTGCAAGTGCTGTCTGTAACTGCGGTATAACCCCCGTTACTTCGTTGAAAGGCTTTGTATACTGGTTTGCATAGGTTATGAATGCGGATATCTGTCCGACTGTCAGAGAACCGTTTATAACGCTTACTGCGCCTGTTATACATACGGCTGTCGTTACTATGCCGTTTACAAATCTTGTGCTGGGATTTGCAAGTGATGAATAGAACTGCGATTTCTTTCCGCATACATACAGCCTTTGATTTATTTCCTCAAAATTTTCCTGTGCCTCGTCCTCATAGCCGAAAGCTTTTACAAGTTTTTGCTGACCGACATATTCATTTATGTATGCGCTGATTTCGCCCTGTGTTTCCGACTGGAGCTTGAATTGCTTCTGTGAGAGCCTTGTTATGAATGCCGCAACAAACATCGAAAGCGGTGTTATGATAACAACAACTATTGCTATGAAAAAGTTCATTGCTATCATAAATGCAAGTGTACACACTATCATTATGATACCTGAAAAAAGCTGTGTTATGCCCTGTAAAAGACCGTCGCCGACGGAATCGGTATCGTTTATTATCCTGCTTATAAGGTCACCGTGAGGATGGGAGTCAATGTATTTCAGCGGTACGGAATTGAATTTTGCGAATACCTCACGCCTTATATCCCTTACTGTAAGATAGCTTACAGTGTTTATACAAAGTCCCATGAGCCACTGGAAAACAGCACCTGCAAGGACTGTTACAGCCGTCATCAAAAGAAACTGCCAGACTTCATTGAAGTTTACATTTCCTTTTTCTACTGCCTTGTCTATTGCAAGACCTATCAGAACGGGAGCGGTGAGATTCAGTATGACATAAAAGAGCGCAAATATCATGGCAAATATTATGCTTTTGCGGTAAGGGGAAGCATATTTTAGTATTCTTTTTATGACCTGTTTTCTGCTTTGCTTCATTTGTTCCTTACCTCCTCTTCCTTGAGCTGTGACAGGCATATCTCTCTATATACACTGCATGTATCGAAAAGCTCGTTGTGAGTGCCTGCGCCTGCAAGCTCGCCCTTATCAAGAACGAGTATCTTGTCTGCATAACGTACCGTTCCTACTCGCTGTGATACCATAAGTACTGTCATACCCTTTGTTTCTTCGTTGAGGGCTTTTCTGAGTGCGGCATCCGTTGCAAAATCGAGTGCACTTGCACTGTCGTCAAGTATGAGTATATCGGGCTGTGAAACAAGCGCTCTTGCGATAGTAAGCCGCTGACGCTGACCTCCTGAAAGATTCTTTCCTCCTGCGGATATCATCTTTTCTGTCTTTTCGGGGAGCTTGCTTACAAATTCATACGACTGCGATATTTTCAGAGCCTTTTCGATTTCTTCATCTGTCGCATCCTTTTTGCCCCATCTCATATTATCCTTTATCGTACCCGAAAACAGAGCCGCTGTCTGAGGTACTATGCCGATTTTTCCTCTTAGTTCCTTGAATTTATAGTCCTTTACGTCAGCACCGTTTACAAGTACTTCACCCTCGGAAACATCATAGAATCTCGGTATAAGATTGACGAGTGTACTTTTGCCCGAACCTGTACCGCCGATTATTCCGACTGTCGAACCTTTTTCGGCTGTAAAGCTTATGTTTCTGAGCGCATAGCCGCTTCCCTCATAGCCGAAGGATACGTTCCTGAACTCTATGCAGGGAGCGTTTTCGTTTTCAACAGCGTCCTTTTCGTTTTCCGTTACGGACGGCTTTGTGTCGAATACTTCATTTACTCTTGCGGCTGAGGCTGAGGCTTTTGTAAAAATTACTACTAAGTTTGATACTACTATCATAGCAAGAAGTATCTGCGTCATATAGTTAACAAGGGCGATTATCTGTCCCTGTAAAAGCTCACCGCTGTAAACTAATTGAGAGCCGAACCATAC
>JBGVAQ010000314.1:0-2504 GCA_045224775.1 Acutalibacteraceae bacterium
ACGAATATGGAGCTTATGAGCGTTTATCACAATGAGCTTTATTTTGAATCTGCGGCTATGATACCGGCACTTATAACTGTCGGAAAACTTCTTGAATCTGTTTCTAAAGGCAGAACAACAAATGCACTCAAAAGTCTTATGAAGCTTGCGCCGAAAACAGCTATTGTTGTGCGTGACGGGAAAAATACAGAGATAAATGCCGATGAAGTAAGGGTAGGGGATATCTTTCTTGTATATCCCGGTGACAGGATACCTGTTGACGGTGTAGTTATAGAGGGTACGAGCGCAGTTGATGAGTCTGCACTGACCGGTGAATCCGTTCCGGTAGATAAATCTGAGGGTGATAATGTAAGTGCTGCATCTATAAATAAATCTGGATATCTTAAATGTCGTGCCGTGAGAGTAGGGCGTGATACGTCACTTGCACAGATAATACAAATGGTATCCGATGCAGCGGCTACCAAAGCACCTATCGCAAGGATAGCCGATAAAGTTTCTGGGATATTTGTCCCTGCCGTTATAGCCGTTTCGATTATTGTTATTTTCGGATGGCTGATATACGGCAGTACACTGAGTTTTGCACTTGCAAGAGGCATATCGGTTCTTGTTATATCATGTCCTTGTGCACTGGGACTTGCAACGCCTGTAGCTATAATGGTAGGAAACGGAGTAGGCGCAAAGAACGGCATACTTTTCAAGACGAGTGAAGCACTGGAAAATACAGGACGCACACAAATTATCGCACTTGACAAAACTGGCACTATAACTACAGGTGAGCCGACAGTTACGGATATATTCCCATACGGTAGCTTTTCGGAAAATGAACTTCTTGAAACGGCGGCATCACTGGAGCTGAAAAGCGAGCATCCGCTTGCAAGTGCGATAATTTCGGAAGCCAAAAGAAAAAATATTGTTCTCAAAGATGCGGTGGAATTTTCCGCACTTGCCGGAAATGGTCTGAAAGCCGTTATTGACGGGCATAATATTTATGGCGGCAGCGAAAAATATATAAGCAGTCTTGCAGATATACCCGAAAGCTTTTCAAAAAGATCAAGGGAGCTTTCAGATCAGGGAAAAACACCTTTATTTTTTGTGTCAGATAGTAAGCTTATAGGTATGATTGCAGTGGCCGATACAATAAGACCTGATTCAGCGGAGGCTGTAACTGAGCTGAAAAAGCTCGGACTTCGTGTTGTCATGCTTACGGGCGACAATGAACGTACAGCAAGGGCAATAGGCAGTCTTGCAGGCGTGGATGAAGTCATTGCCGGAGTTCTGCCCGACAGGAAAGAAGAAGTCATACGGGAGCTTAAAGAAAACGGCAGAACTGCTATGGTCGGTGACGGAATAAACGATGCACCTGCACTGACAAGAGCCGATGTCGGAATAGCAATAGGCGCAGGAACGGATGTTGCGATAGAGTCTGCGGATGTAGTACTAACTAACAGTACACTGATGGATGCGGTTTCAGCAATAAGGCTTTCAAGGGCGGTACTCAGAAATATCCGTGAAAATCTTTTCTGGGCATTCATTTACAATCTTATATGCATACCGCTTGCGGCAGGACTTTTCGGTCTTAATATGTCACCAATGATAGGTGCTGCGGCAATGAGCCTTTCAAGCTTTACGGTCTGCATGAATGCTCTGCGCCTGAACAGAGTTAAATTAAAATGTGCAATGTGCAATGTACAATGTACAATTGATGATAAGGAGAAGGGAGGGGAGAGTATGACAAAGACAGTAAATATCAAGGGAATGATGTGCGGTCATTGTGAAGCTACAGTGAAAAAGGCACTTGAAAAGCTTGATTTTATCGAAAGTGCAGAGGTAAGCCACGAAAGCGGCACAGCGGTTATAACACTTTCGGGCGAGCTTGACGAGCAGGCTGTAAAGGCAGCTATTGAGGACAGGGACTTTGAATTCTGTTCAATAGAATGATTTTCAAAGCGTTAGTATTACGCTCATAACAAAAATGACCATGCACTGAATTAACAGTGCATGGCTTTTTTCCTTGATTATTTTTCTGTGCAGAATTTTACTTCCTTGCCTTCAAGTATCATGTTTGTGGTTCTTACTGCACACATCTTTCCGCACATTGAGCAGGTGTGGCGGTCGGCAGGCGGTGTGCTTTCAAAATAAGCCTTTGCTTTTTCGCCGTCAATGGCTATTTCAAACATTCTGTCCCAGTCAACAGCGTGTCTTGCTTTTGCCATTTCATTGTCCTTATCCCTTGCGTGAGGTATGCCCTTTGCGATATCGGCAGCATGTGCAGCTATTTTGCTTGCTATTATGCCTTCCTTTACATCATTGAGGTCAGGCAGACGAAGATGTTCGGCAGGTGTAACATAGCAAAGGAAATCAGCACCGCTTGCCGCAGCTATAGCACCGCCTATTGCAGAGGTTATATGGTCATAGCCGGGAGCAATATCCGTAACGAGAGGGCCTAAAACATAGAACGGTGCATTGTGACAGATGCGCTTCTGGAATTTCATGTTTGCGGCTAT
>JBGVAQ010000315.1:0-9429 GCA_045224775.1 Acutalibacteraceae bacterium
GTCTTGGTGCATACTATGCATACAAGGACTTCTGCAAAGCAGCAGGCGTTGACTATGTAAAACTTTCAGAACTTGAAAAAGGTCAGATAGAAGGCTATTACGGCAGCCTTACAAACTATATTCCCGAATCACTTGTTGATCCCGATACTGTTGAATACTACAAGACAGACAAGGATATCACAACAACTCTTTATGACAATGACGGCACAGGCGGAACAAGTACAAACATTATACACAGCTATGCTGACAGCAGCTTTGCATACGGCGTGTTCCTCGGCGGTGACAACGGTCTTATGGTAAGCAAGAACAAGGACGGCAACGGCAAGAAAATAGCTGTTGTAAAGGAATCCTACGGCAACGCATTCTGCCCATATATTGCTTACACATACGGCGAAACTCACATGATAGATTTCAGATACATTACATTTGATTTCAAGAAATATCTTGAGGATAACGACATCCATGAAGTAATTTTCATAAACAACAACATGGCTACTGCAACTCCGGCAAGATGTGAGGATCTTGAAAACCTTATAAAGTAATAATAACAGCATTCAAAAACGGCATCGGATAAATTCCGGTGCCGTCATTTTTTGTCATATTCATTTATCTATAACAGAAGTATTCTTTTCCCTGAGATATGTTGATTCAAGGTCGGCAAGGTGAAGCTTGACTGCAAGAGGATATTTTTCATAGGCAAGCGCTATGGAAAAGCCTCCTCCCTTTGCAGCATCGTCAAATCCGCCCATGTGCCATCTTATAGCCATAGCCTCCGAGGTTTTGAGCCGCATGAAACGTTCTATAAGAAAAACGGATTTTTCACCGTGACCGTATGGGAAAGCATCCTCTATTGCATAGAACGGCTTTTTCTCCCACTGTCCCGTTTCTTCGTTCTTGACATTCCTTGTTGATACCTTATAAAACTGTGCTTTGCAAAGGTCGTGAAGTAAAGCACATATTGCAAAGCTTTCGGGGCTGTCTTTATCAGGCTCAAAATGCTTTTCAACAAGTGTATGATAAACGCTCAGGCTGTGCATGACAAGTCCCTGCTCACACGCACAATGAAATTTTGAGCTTGCAGGTGCTGTGAAAAAGTCTGTTTTCATCATCCAGTCCAGAAGCTCCTTTGAGCCGCTGCGTTTTATGTTCTCGTTATAGATATTTATAAATTCTTCTTTATATCCCATACACAACCTCTGATCATTTCATTCTGTCATCATATACCGCACGTTCACCGCCTATGAATTTTGCTCTTGTACGTGCGCTGGTAACATTAGCTTCGCCTATCTTCTTTACCGTCAGTGTAAGCGGTACGGCTACCTCTTTGAGCTGCATACCTATAAGTACACCGCCGATATCTATTCCTGCATCAGCCTTGATATGTTCTACAGCAACAGGATTTTCAAGCGTTCTGTATGTTATCGTTGCAAAGGAACCTCCTGCCTTTGGCTGAGGAACAACATTCACTATCTCTCTGTTCTGTTTTTCGGCTGCGGCTCTTTCTGTTATTATTGCCCTGTTGAGATGTTCACAACACTGTGCAGCAAGATATATTCCCCTGCTTTTAAGTTCGGGATATATACCGTCAAATATTGCCTGTGCTATTTCCATGCTTGATGCTGAACCAAAGCTTTTTCCCGATACAGTGCTTGATGAACAGCCTGTTACAAAAATATCTCCTGCTTTGAGATTCGCTTTTTCAAGTATCTCAAGTACAGCCTGTCTTGCCTGTTCTGTTATTTCCTCATACATTTTCAAAACCCCTTTGCATATAAATCGTAAGGCATCTCAAAAGAGATGCCTTACGGAAAAAAATCATTCTTCTGCTGCTTCCTCAGCTGTTTCCTCTGCCTCAACAGCAGCGGTGTCAGCAAGAAGCTCTTTCATTGAAAGGCTTATACGCTTCTTATCGAAGTCGATAGCAGTTATCTTTACATTGACTTTCTGACCAACTGTAAGAACATCCTGCGGCTTTTCAACTCTCTCGTTTGATATCTGTGAAACATGGATAAGACCGTCAATACCGGGAAGTATTCTTGCAAATGCACCGAACTGTGTAAGACCAACGATCTCAACTTCACATTCTGTGCCTACAGGATACTGATTCTTGAGTATCTCCCAGGGGTTGTCCTCGGTTCTTCTGTAGCCGAGTGATATCTTGCCCTTTTCCTGATCGAGAGCCTTTATGTAAACCTCTACTGTATCGCCTACATTAACGACTACTGACGCATGCTTTATTCTGTTCCATGAAAGCTCGGAAATGTGTACCATACCGTCGATACCGCCGATATCAACAAATGCGCCATATGAAGTAAGTGACTTAACAACGCCTGTATATTTCTTGCCTACTTCAGCATCTGCCCAGAAAGCTTCAGCCTTCTGCTTACGCTCGTCATTAAGTACTGAGCGGATAGAACCTACTGCACGCTTTCTCTGTCTTGTAGTTTCAATTATACGGAAATTTACTTCCTGCTTGAGAAGACTGTCAAGGCTGTCGCCCTTTGAAGCTGTTGCGAGTGATGCAGGGATAAATACTCTGACACCGTTTGTAAGAGCAATAACGCCGCCCTTTACAACTTCTGTTACGACACCTGTTACTATGGTCTTTTCTTCCTCAGCCTTTACGATCTCATCCCAGCCCTTCTGAGCGTCATAGAGTCTCTTGGAGAGAAGTATAGTACCCTCCTGATCGTTTGTCTTCATTATGATAAGATCAAGCTCATCACCTGTCTTAACAAGATCCTCAGCCTTAGCATTAGGATCGCCGGAAAGCTCTGCCAGCGGTATTATGCCTGTCTGTTTTCTGCCGACATCCACACGTACCTCTGTAGGAGTTACGCCAACAACAACACCGTGTACTCTGCCATCTGTATTATAATTTTTGAATGACTCCTCAAGGAGCTCTTCAAATTTCGGCTCTGCTTCACTTTCTTCAATATTTTTGATTTCTTCAGTCATGGTTAAAATTGCCTCCTTTATTATGCTTTCCGGAGTAGACGCTCCGGCCGTTATACCTATCCGATCCGCATTTTTCAAAGCTGAGAACGGCAGTTCCTCAGCCGATTCGATAAGAAAAGTCTTACTGCACCTGCTCTGGCAGATATGATACAGCTTATTTGTATTGGAGCTGTGTTTTCCGCCCACAACAAGCATCAGGTCGGACTCAGCGGCAAGCTTTTCCGCTTCCGACTGTCGATCAGATGTGGCACTACATATTGTATCAAATATTTTAGCATTTGTACATAGTTTTTGCAATATTTTTAAAATTTTTTTCCATTCATTTTTATTGAATGTGGTCTGTACAACTACACATACGGGTGAATTTTTCAGTAAAGGAAATTTACTAATCAATTCCTCAAGTTCTTCATCATTCATAAATGTATGGACTTCCGACACACAATGTCCGATTATCCCCTGAACTTCGGGATGGTCCTTATCGCCTGCAATAAGGATTATATCACCGTTTGCAGAATGTTCTGCGGCTATCTTGTGTATTTTCAGTACAAACGGACATGTTGCATCCTCATATGATATGCCAAGCTCATTTATCCTGTCATATACATTATGTGAAACGCCGTGCGAACGTATCACAAGTATCTCGTCACTGCAAACATCGTCAGGCTTTTCAACTATCCTGACTCCTTTTTCTTCAAGCTCTCTGACCTTCTGCGGATTATGGATTATAGCACCTAATGTGCATACCTTTTTTCCGCCGGCGGCTAATTTTTCAACGATATCAACCGCACGTTTTACGCCAAAACAAAAGCCAGCCGATTTAGCAACAGTTATTTTCATTCCTTCCCTCCAATCCTTTAAGCATCTCCGCTTTAAGCCTTAAAGCCGCTGCTCTTGCAGATTTCAGTGAACTGTCATCAGGAACAACAGGCTCACAAACTCTCACGGTTATTTTTGAAAACAGCCTTATTCTGCCCTCGTGATATATCGAAACCGGTACAACGGGGACACTGAACCATGCAGAAAGAAGCAATGCTCCTGCCTTAGGTTCAAAGCTGTTTATATCCCTTACTATTTTCCCCTGCGGAAACATTCCCACTATTTTACCGTTTTTAAGCAGTTCTCCTGTCCTGTCGGCACAAGCCTTATCTGCGCTGTTGCGCTTTACGGGAAAAACTCCGCAAATCTTCATAAAGCATGAAACAAAAGCACCGCACTGAGTAAAAAACTCAGACTTTGCCATAAAATAAACATTACGGCTTATACAGAAGCCTATAACAACAGGATCGAAATAGCTTGTATGATTGGCACACAAAATATATGCACCCTTTGGCAGTTTTTCCCTGCCTATGAATTTTATTCTGAAAAACGGACGTACAAAAACAAACGCAAGTATTCTTATAATCTGATAAATTATTTCAGGTCATTCTCTCTGAGTTTTTTTATCTCATCCATTATCTTGCGGCTCGCATTGCGATATTCCTCACCGCCGCCGTTTTTAAGTCCAAGCTCCTCAACGGACATAGGCTTTCCCCATGATATAGTTACTTTCCGGAAAACCTTGACCTTCTTATTTTTAGGTGTTATGCATACGGGTATAACAGGAACGTTCATCTGGTGCGCTATGATAGCTGCTCCCGATTTTGGTCTCAGAAACTCGCCTGTCTTTGAGCGTGTTCCCTCGATGAATATACCTAAAAGTCTTCCGTCATTAACGACCTCTTCCGCCTGATTTATAGCCTTTCCGTCACCTGCACCTCTCTCTACAGGGAATGCGCCCAGTGTCCTTATGAGCCATGAAAGGAACTTGTTTTTAAAAAGCTCTGCCTTTGCCATGTAATATATCTGGCGTTTCTGAGTCAATGCAAGAAAAACAGGATCATAGTTTGAAAGGTGGTTCGAGCAGACAATGAAAGGCCCTGTTTTCGGAAGATTCTTTTTGCCGTTCACCTTATAGAAAAACAAAAGCTTGAATATCGGTATGACGAGTATCCTGCCGACAACATAAATAGGATTTCTTCTTTTCATATAGTATTCTCCTTTATTATGCTGATTATTCTTTCAACAGATTCTTCAAGTGTAAGATCTGATGTATCAAGATTTATTGCATCATCCGCCGCTTTAAGAGGTGCGGTTTTTCTGTTGGAATCGTTATAGTCACGCTGTACTATGTCAAACAGTATTTTATCAAAATCAGCTTCCTCGCCCTTTTCCTGAAGCTGAATAACACGTCTTCTTGCTCTTTTTTCCGGTGATGCCGTAAGGAATATCTTGACCTGAGCATTAGGAAGTACTACCGTACCTATGTCACGTCCGTCCATTATAACATTATCATTCTTTGCAAAGCTCCTCTGAAGCTCCAGCAAAAATGCTCTTACATCCGGTATAGCAGATACTCTTGATGCTGCCATGGAAACATTCTCACTGCGTATCTCGCCTGACACATCACTGTCATTAAGAAGTATGTGCTGCTCACCGTTAAAGAATATGAGCCTTATATCTATCTCAGGAAGGAATGCTTTTACCGCATCCTCATCCCCTATACTTACCTCATTTTTTATACATGCAAGCGCTATTGCACGATAAAGTGCGCCCGTATCTATGTAAATATATCCAAGTTCCGCCGCAGCCGCCTTTGCAAGAGTGCTTTTTCCTGCTCCGGCCGGTCCGTCTATTGCAACCGATATCATAAATAATTCCTCCCACATTAAATATAAAAATTGGTATTTATTATTATAACACATTTCACTTTAAATTACAATCATTTATTCCTATATGTCATTTTAATGTCATTTTATCAGTGGCAAAAAGCCTTATCCGTTCATAATCTGATAATATAAATCAATAACAGGAGAGGCATTATGAATATATCAAAGTTAGTACCGCTCGACACTCTCAAAACAGGTGAAAGCGGCATAGTATGCACTCTGCCCGAAGAACCGTTCCTGCGCATAAGACTTTCTTCCCTCGGACTTATACCCGGAACAAAAATAACCATGATAAATGTAAGCCCGTTCGGTGATCCGAAAGCATATTTTTTCAGAGGCGCTTTTATTGCACTCAGACATAAGGATGCCGTAAATATTCTGATAAGAACAGATAAGGTGAAAGATATATGAACTATACGGTAAATACAGATCGTACAGCATTTTCGGTTATACTTGCCGGAAATCCGAATGTAGGCAAAAGCACCGTTTTCAATGCACTTACCGGCATGAAACAGCATACAGGCAACTGGCCCGGAAAGACTGTTGATACACTTGAAGGCCGTTTCATATATAAAGACTGCGAATTTGTACTCACGGATCTGCCGGGTACATATTCGCTCCGTGCAGAATCTCCCGATGAAGCCGCCGCAGATGAATCTATCCTTAACAGTATTTACGACTGCATTATCATAGTTGCAGACTCATCCTCACTCGAAAGAAATCTTTATCTCATATTGCAGATACTTGAAATAAGTACAAAAGCCGTACTTTGCCTTAATCTCACCGATGAAGCAGAAAAAAAGCATATATATCCCGACGAAAAAAAGATATCAGAGAATCTCGGAATACCCATTGTAAAAACTTCCGCAAGGTCGGGAAAAGGTCTTGACGAACTTAAAGCGGCAGTATATGACGTTGCATCAGGAAATATAAAAACAAAAGAATTTGCCGTAACCTATGACAGTCAGACAGAGAATGTACTTAAAAAAATTTCCTCCGCTCTTGAAAAACAGGGTATCACTGACAGATATACGGCTGTAAGACTTGTCGAAAGCAGTAGCCGAAAAAGAATAATTTCCGAAAGCGGCATTTTTATTTCCGATGAACTTACATCAGCATTTTCATACGCAGACAGCATTTTCAAAAGCGACAAAGAAGTAAATGACAGGATATCACATTCAATCGTAAAACTGAGTGAAAATATATTCCGCCGCTGTGTGAAAACCGAAAGAAAAAACTCCTTTGAACGTGATATAAAAGCCGACAGGATAATTACATCCGGAACAACCGGTATTCCTATAATGTTTCTGCTGCTTGCAATTATTTTTTATATCACGATAATCGGTGCAAATTATCCGTCCGAACTTCTCAGCAGTATATTCGCAAGTATCGAGGAATGGCTCAGGAATATTTTAGGCATGATGAACGTGAACAGCTTTATAAGCGGTATTTTCATAGACGGTATGGTATGTACTTTAGGTGATGTTGTTTCCGTAATGCTGCCGCCTATGGCAATATTCTTTCCTCTGTTCGCTCTGCTTGAAGATTCCGGATATCTGCCAAGAGTTGCTTTTATTTTAGACAAAATTTTCTGCAAATGCGGCACAAGCGGAAAACAATCTCTTACAATGATGATGGGGTTCGGGTGCAACGCCTGCGGAATAACAGGATGCCGTATAATAGGCTCTGAAAGGGAAAGAAAAATTGCCGCACTTACAAATAATTTCTGTCCGTGTAACGGACGTTTCCCTACTCTTATAGCTATCATAACCGTATTTCTGACCGGTACGGCATCAGGCTTTGAAGGCTCTTTAATGTGTGCTTTAATACTTCTTTGTGTTATAACAGTCGGTGTGCTTGCATCACTTGCGGCAAGTTCTCTGCTGTCACTGACAATTTTCAAGGGCAGATCTCAAAGCTTCATACTCGAACTTCCTCCATACAGACGGCCTCAGTTCATCAAAACAATAATACGTTCCGTAAAGGATAAGACAGCCGCTGTGCTTTTACGTGCAGTAGTTGTAGCCGTTCCTGCCGGCGCACTTATATGGCTGCTCGCAAACATCAGTATTGACGGGCAAAGCATCATATCATTCATTACAGAAACACTTGAGCCGTTTGCACAGCTTTTAGGTCTTGACGGTGCTATACTCACGGCTTTCATTTTAGGCTTTCCGGCAAATGAAACAGTGCTCCCCATAATGATAATGATATATCTCTCACAGGGGACAATGACAGACTTTTCAAGTCTTGAACAGCTTCACAATATACTTGTAAAAAACGGCTGGACTGTAACAACTGCACTTTGCACGATGATGTTCACAGTCATGCATTTCCCCTGCTCAACCTCCTGCATAACCTTTTACAAGGAAAATAAAAGCCTTAAACTAACTTTTATAGCATTCATACTGCCGACACTTTTCGGAATAATTCTTTGTATGCTTACAAAGCTGATATGCGGATTATTCATTTAAAAAGGGCCTGAACAGTCAGAAACCATGACTGCTCAGGCTGAATTATTATTTTCCGAAATAACCATACAATGCACATTGCACATTGTACATTACTCATTAAACATAAGTGTTTCGGTTTTTCCGTCAAAGCCTAATTCCGTATTCTGAAATATTGCTCTTGCGTTTTCTATATATTCCTCCGGATCTGTCATGGACGGACTGTAATGTGTCAGCCACAGCCTTTCCGCCTTGGATTCAAGTGCAAGCTTTGCCGCTTCAGAAAAAAGCATATGTCCTGCTTCTTTGGCTCTCGGCTGTTTTTCGTCATCACCGAACATTCCCTCACATATGAACAGGTCAGAACCTGCCGCATTTTCGATTATAGAATTAACAGGTCTTGTATCAGTGCAGTAGGTCAGCTTTATCCCTTTTCTCTGCTCACCAAGCACCATATCCGGCGTATATGTCACACCCTCATATTCAACACATTCATTTTTCTGTAAGGTGCTCCAGACTCTCATCGGTACATTGTTTTTCCTTGCCTTTTCAACATCAAATTTTCCTGCTCTCGGCAGCTCTATTACATAGCCGATACAAAATATACTGTGTCTGAGCGGAAAGGCTTTTATTATAAGATTCTCGATCCTGAAAACAAAGTCCTGTGAGTACTCGACTATCTCAATATCAAACTGTAAATTAGGTGCTATCATACAAAGTGCACGCACATAACGTTCTATTCCTCTTGGCCCTATTACCGTTACAGGCTCGGTTCTTCCCTCGTTGCTCATTGTGAGAAGAAGTCCCGGCAGTCCTGAAATATGGTCGGCATGGAAGTGTGTTATGCATATTACATCTATCGGCTTGAATTTGTTTCCTGTACATTTACACGCTATCTGTGTGCCTTCGCCGCAGTCAATAAGTATAGAATGTCCGTTGTACGTTACAAGGCATGATGACAGCCATCTGTTTTTCAGGGGCATTGTACCGCCTGTTCCCAAAAGTGTTACTTTAAGCATCGGACACCTCTCCGTCCATTATTTCTTTAAGCTCCTGCTTTGTCATTATACAATTCAAAACAGCAAGCATTGAATTTGAAGTCATATTTTCAGGCAGAGAAAGCTTTTTTTTCAGCATGTCACGGTTTTCAGCCGCATTCGGACAGCCTGTAAGTCCAAGCTCAAAAAGATCAGCCTTTGTTATTTCCGACTGGGTTCTTACATTTCCGTTATTAAGCTCACATTCAGCACCCGACCTTGCTATCGCATTCATTATTATCTCCTCGGAAATACCCTCGACACCAAGCTTTCCCTCTT
>JBGVAQ010000316.1:0-10676 GCA_045224775.1 Acutalibacteraceae bacterium
TCACCGTCACGGTTCTGGGGCTTGCCCTTTTCATTCTTTACAGGCTGCTTGTCAGTTCTGACAGGCTTTTCGGCCTTATCCTTTTTCTCCGGCTTAGGCTCGGCTGTTTCTGTCTTTTCAGGCTCGGACTGCTCCTCCTGCACTTCTGCATCACGGGACGCAAAATATTTATCAAAGCTGCTTACACTGTTTTTCTGAGTAAAATGCTCGAATATTACATTAAGCTCATCCTCGGTAAGTACAGTTGCCGGCTTTTTGACTACTCCAAGACGTTCTTTAAGAACATCCGCAGCCTCCTTATTTGAAACATTGAGGTCTTTTGCAACCTCACTCAATCTGTATTTTATCATCAATACATTCCTCCTGTCTGTTGTTCGGAAAATAGAGCTTTAAGCTTTTCTGCAAATCCGCTGTCATTCACGGAAATAATACCTGTCATTTTTTTGCCCAGAGCATTGCCTATCTGTTCCATAGATATGTTGATTTTGAGTATCTCTGTACCCGACTGCTCCGCCTTACTTATTATAGATCCCGATGTACGTTCCGAAATATCATCGGCAAGCAAAAGTAAATATGACCTGCCTTTTTTCATTGACTCCGCTGCCGCATCGAATCCGATCGACAGCCTTCCCGCTCGTCTTGCAATTCCAAGAAGTGACAACAGCTTTTCATTCATCAATGCTTTCCTCCATTAGTCCGGTTTTATACTCACAGCTCTGTAAAAGGATCTACTCCGCACCAAGCTCTTTTGCGAGCTTTTCATATACATCATCGGGTATCCGGCAGGAAAAAGCTTTTTCAAATCTTCTTGCCTTTTTTGCCGCTGCCAGACATTTCGGGTCATTGCATACATATGCTCCCCGTCCCGACTTTTTTCCGGTCATATCCACCGATATCTCACCCGACTGTATTATCTCTCCGTTTTCGTCCTTTATATCGGGGGCTTTTACTACCCTGACAAGCTGCTTTTTTTCCTTCATCTCGCCGCAACCTGTGCATTTTCTCATAGGTATTTTTTTCTGCTTCGTACAAATCGCCTCCAGTCAGGACAAGACTTTATTATTCTGCTTCGGAGCTTTCATCGGCTGTTTCTTCTGCTGTTTCCTCAGCCGGTTCTTCGACTGTTTCTTCAACTGTTTCCTCAACAGCCTCATCGGTTACAGCTTCCTCTGCTTCATCCTCAGCCTCTGTCTTTTCCTTTTCTTCCTCTTCCTCACCAAAGAAGCCGCTCTCCGGACGTATATCTATCTTCCAGCCGGTAAGCTTTGCGGCAAGACGTACATTCTGTCCCTTATTGCCTATTGCAAGTGAAAGCTGACTGTCGGGAACTGTAGCCTTGCATACTCTCTCCGCATCGGGAGCGATATCTACCTTTACGACTTCCGCCGGTGAAAGTGCGGCTGTTATAAACTTTACAGGATCTTCGTCATATTCAACTATGTCTATCTTTTCTCCGCCGAGTACTTCAACTATAGTACCGACTCTCTGACCTCTCGGACCTATACATGCACCGACTGCATCAACGTTTTCATCACGGCTGAATACAGCGATCTTAGTTCTTGAACCTGCTTCTCTTGATATAGATTTTATCTCAACAGTACCGTCGAATATTTCGGGTACTTCGGCTTCAAACAATCTCTTTACAAAATCGGGGTGTGTTCTTGAAATTATCGCACGAGGCTCTTTGCCGCCTGTCTTTATATCTACTATATATACCTTTATCTGCTGACCTTCGGTAAATTCCTCACCGTTTATCTGCTCATTCTTTGGAAGTATAGCTATTGATTTTCCGAGCCTGAGTGTAGCATTTCCTGATTTGGAATCCACCTGCTCAACGGTAGCGGTAACTATCTCTTTGAGCTTGCTCTGATATTCTGCAAGAGCCTGTCCCTTTTCGCCGTCACGGATACCCTGACGGATTATATTTCTTGCTGTCTGTACGGCTATACGTCCGAAATCCTTGGGATCGAGCTTTACGCCGACTTTGTCTTCAAGTCTTGCGGCAGGACTTATTTTTCTTGCATCGTCAAGCTGTATTTCACGGTTATGATCAAATACTTCCTCGACTACCTCTTTATTGAGATATACCTCGAATATACCCGTATCAGGCTCCATTTTTATCATTACATCCTCATTGCCGCCGTATGTACTTTTACAAGCGGTTATGATAGCCTTCTGTATCTGACTGAGCATAAAATCTACCGGTATGCCTCTTTCCTTTTCAATGAGTGCCAGTGCTTCAAAAAGCTCAGTATTTCTGTTATCCTTTGGCTTTTCAGTTTTTTTCTTTGCCATTGATTATTCCCTCCGTAAAATTGGTTATAGATCGAAATCATCCAGTTTAATATATACTGTATCCTTTTTATTTATAACTTTTTCTTCGCCTTCACACATAATAGTAACGCTTTCCTTATCATGTGCGGTAAGTGTACCAGAAAGCTCACGCTCACCCTTTTCATCGGGACGTATAAGCTTTATCATAACAGGTGCTCCTAAAAACGCATCAAAATGTTCAGGCTTTAAAAGCTCCCTTTCTATTCCCGGTGATGAAACTTCAAGAATATAGTTCTGCTCGATAGGATCGAGATCATCAAGCGGCTTATCTACCGCCCTTGTAACGTTCTCGCAGTCATCGACTGTTATGCCGCTGTCCTTGTCGATGAATATTCTCAGGTACCACAAAGCACCTTCCTTTACAAATCTGACATCCCAGAGTGTCAGTCCCATATCTTCGATTATAGGTCTTACAAGCTCGCTGACAGCCTCGACTGTATTCCCTTTCTTATTCTTTTTTTCTGCCATAACCACCAACCCCGTTATCAATGTACAATGTACAATGTGCAATGTACAATTATTGATTGCTGAAAGTTTGTCCTATTAATGATAAAAGAGCGGGTCGCCCCACTCTTTTGTCAAATAGCATATCCTAACTATACTTATATTAGCACATAATATTTGATTATGCAAGTATTTTTTATAATTAAACAAACATTTTATTATACAACCAAAAAACAGGGTATGCATAAAAATGCACACCCTGCCGGTTATCAGTTTACTTTAAGTGTAAAAGTCTTTTTGGAGTAAATCGGTGATCTCATAGGTTCATCATGTCCCTCGTAAATACGATATGTACCTCTTACAACAACCGTATATGTACCCCTGTGCTTTGGCTTTATAACGATATTGCCGCCCTCTAAATTGGTAGCCTTTGTCCACTTGGTCTGATTATCATTCTTGTAGAATACCTCAAATTCAGCCTCACCGATACCGCCCTGATATACACGTTCAACATATACCTTCTGACCGAGCTTTATCTCGGTTGCGGATATTGTAGACTTGTTCTTGAACTTCGGATATACAGTTCTCTGGAGATATGTTTTAACGACCTTACCTGCCTTGTCCTTTGCCTTTACGCATATATCATAAGTTCCCGAATGCTTGGCTGTGAAGCTGACAGAACCGTTTTCAGAATAGTTCTGAGCAGTTATCCATTTTTTTGCTGTTGACAGCTTGTAATATACAGCATACTGATAATTTTCGCCGTAATTCATTTTACCGCCCGAAGCCTTGCCGGAAACATAAATTGTATCGCCCGGAATAAGTTCGGATTCAGTTGATAAATAAGTCCTTAACTCAAGCGGGAATGATACAGCAGAAAACGGGATATTGTGTTTCTTTGCATATATTTCCGCATATGAGCCTGCCGCACCTCTTATAGTTACATTTTTACTGCCTTCAAATGCATGGTCATATATAGAAGTAACGCTGTTTGGTATCGTAACATAAGTAAGAGAATCACATTTTGCGAATGCATACTCTTCGATAAAGGTTAATGTGCTGGGAAGCTCAACAAGAAAGATATCATCATTATCGTAAAAAGCTCCCTGTCCTATCCAGCGGACTTCTTTATTATCACATTCAGAAGGCATGAACACATACCTTTCACTGCCTTCATATCTTTCCAGCCACACATAGTCACAGTGACACGGATGTGTGGCAAAAACGTAGTTATCGGAATATATCAGCTCATCAGCACTTGCAGTTATACCCGCATCGGCAATACTTCCTGAACATACATAGCCTGCACCTGTCAGCATACATGCCGCAAGACTGACTGCACAGATTTTTTTAAGCAAACCGTTTTTCATAATAACACCCCTTAATAATTCATAATGCATAATTCACAATGCATAATTTATTGTATTATTCAGTTACAGTAAGTGTAAGGTACTTTTTGGAATATAAAGGCTTAACATCAGGGTTAACGCTGTAATATGTACCTCTTACGCATACTGTATATTTGCCTGTATGTCTTGGCTTTATAACAACACTGCCGTTTTCGTAATTTGCAGCCTTTGTCCACTTGGTCTGATTTTCATTCTTGTAGAATACCTCAAATTCGGAACGGCCTTCTACAGCTCCGGCGAATATCTGATTAACGGATACTTTCTGTCCGAGCTTTATCTCATTTGCAGTAAGTGTTGCCTTTACCTTGAACTTCGGATATATTGTTTTGGTTATATATGTTTTTGCAATCTTGCCTGCCTTATCCTTTACTTTAAGGCATATATCATAATCGCCCGTATGTTTCGGCTTGAAGCTTACAAGGTCATGGGTTGAATAGTTCTGAGCTGTTGTCCATTTAGTGCTGTCAGCTCTCTTGTAATATAAAGCATACTGATAGTCTGAGTGATACTCTCTTTTTCCGCCGGCAGCGTCGCAGATAACAGTAACAGTTTCACCGATATATGTTTCCTTGTCACCGTCTGCATGAAGGAAAAACGGTGTGCTTGTAAGCGGAAAGCTCATATATGTACAGGGGATCTTATTCCTCTTTGCATACGATTCGGGCTGTGAATTATGTTCTGCATATATAGTCAGCTTGCCGCAGTTTTTAAAAGCATTATCTTCTATAACACGTATAGAATCAGGCATAACAGCCTTTGTAAGTGCAGTACATCCTTCAAAAGCAGATTCACCGATATATGTTACAGAAGTCGGCATTGTTACCGAAGTTATTGTTTTGTTTCCGTAAAATGCTTTAGCCTCAAAGCCGTCAACTGTAATACCGTCTATCTCGGACGGAATAACAACATCCTTGTCAGTTCCCTTATAACCTGTTATTCTTATATATTTGTCCTCATAGCCCTTTACTTCATAAGTAAATACATTTTCACGAGCTGCCATTGCTGCACTTGCCGTAACGCTTACATCCTGAAGCACAGCCGCTCCTGTCATACCTGCACCTGCAAGCATAGCTACTGCAAGGCTGACCGCACAAATTCTCTTCAACACACTGTTTTTCATAAAAATTTCCCTTTCAAATAATTCGCTTAAATAATTCGTAATGCACAATTCATAATGCATAATTTATTATATTATAGTGAACGCCATAATTCAATTTGTAAATTACATGAAATATCCGCTCAAAAATCGGCATTTTCCCACCTATTTCAATATTAAATGTGGAATGTGGAATGTGGAAAGTGGAATTGAGCATAGCAAACTTAAAATGAATCTTCCTTTTCAGGTTTGTTTTAATCGCTGTATCTGTATAAAAAACTTCCGGTCAGAAAATATTATCCTGACCGGAAGTTCAAAATTACGAATTATGAATTATGCATTATGAATTATGCATTATTTTGTTACTTCGAGAGTGATCTGCTTTTTAACAACCTTGCCTTTTTCGTCCTTAACCTTTATGCTGACTGTGTATTTGCCGGCATTTTTGGGAGTTATTGTTTTGGTTGTGTTTGTTGAATAGCTCTGAGCCTTTGTCCAGCTTGTAGCTGTGTCAAGCTTGTAGTATATCTCGTATTTCTTTATACCGAAACCGCCGGTTGACTTCGCATTTACCTTTATGCTGTTGCCGAGCTTAACGGTGCTTGCGGAAAGAGTTGATGTGTTCTTGAGAGCGGAAACGTATTTGATAGTAATGCTGTTATCCTTTGCATAATCATCTGCAACGCTGCCCTTATAGCTGTATATTGTAACATCATCCCAGTTTGGCAGACAGTCATAGCCAAGCTCATTTACTTTTTCGGAAATATAGATAGTTTTAAGATTATCACAGCCGGCAAATGCACTTGTACCTACAGAAGCTACAGTATCACCGAGTGTTATGCGGCTGAGAGTTTCACAGCCATAGAAAGCTTCATCACCTATGATCTTGACACCGCTAAGAGATACCTCTTTTAACTCGTCACATTGTTCAAAAGCATTATTTCTTATTGTAGTAACGGTAGAAGGGATATTTATAGTCTGCAAACGATAGTTGCGGCCAAAAGCACCTGTACCGATAACCTGAAGACCTTCGCTGAGCTTCACAGTCTTAAGACGAGGGCAGTTGTTAAAAGTATATTCATTGATTATAGTCAGTCCCTTGCCTAAAGCAGCGGTTTTCAATCTTGTGCAGTCAGAAAAAGCATCTCTTCCGAGCTTAGTTACAGAATCGGGAACAGTTATACTTGTAAGAACACTACAATCATTAAAAGCATACTCACCAATAGTTTTTATGCCGTTGTTAAGAGTAACTGTTCTGAGGCAGTAGCAATCATCAAAAGCACTTTTACCGATTTTTGTAACAGTACCGGGAATATCAATAGCTTCAAGATTTTCACAGCTATTGAAAGCAAAATCACCTATTTCCTTAACACCGCTGGGAATATTGATGGTTTCAAGATTTTTACAGTTATTGAAAGCATAATCACCGATATTGACCAGACCTTTGTTAAGAGTAACCTTTTCAAGACGGTCACAGTGAGAAAATGCATCCTTTTCTATGTATTTAACATTTGCGGGAACAGTAAGTGAAGTAATATGAGCACCGTAAAATGCACCCTCACCGATAGTAGTAGCGCCTTTGCCGATAGTTATCTTTTTAAGATTATCGTTGGATTGAAAAGCACACTTACCTATTGTTTTAACAGTATCGGGAATAACCAATTCGGTTATATTGTTGTAATCAAAAGCATATTCGCCGATAGCGGTAACGGTTTTGCCGTCTATTTTGCTGGGGACAGTAAATTTTGAAGGTGCATAGGTATTCATTCCGGTCAGAGTGATAGTACCGTCATTGTTCAGATCATAATAATACTTACCCGACTCGTAAGCACTGACTGTAACGGAAGTCTCAGGAAGAAGACCTGTATTTGCCATACCAACGCCTGCACCTGCAAGCATAGCGACTGCCAGAGAAACTGCACAAAGCTTTTTCAATAATTTGCCTTTCATAATAAATTCTCCTTCTCAAAAAATTTACGGAAACAAATTCCATCAGTATTATTATATTACACAAAAAATGATAATTCAATTAACCGAATTTACAAAAAAATCCCTGTCAAAGAACAATACTTTGACAGGGATAAATAATTATGCATTATGCATTATGCATTATGAATTATGCATTATAAATTGCGATTACTCGTTTTTACCGCAGCACTTTTTGTATTTTTTGCCGCTGCCGCATGGACAAGGATCGTTTCTGCCGACCTTTACTTTTTTGACGGTACGGTTAACGGGAGCGGAATCGCCTTCAAGATTTATAGATGTGGGAACAGCGACCTGCTCACGCTTCATAAACTTCTCGGCAGCCTTCTGAACATCATCATCGGAGTATTTCTTTTCGGAAGTTTCTTCCTGCTCGGTTTCCTCAGCAGCATCTTCGGTTTCGGGTTCTTCAGGCTCATCATCCTTAGTTACTTCAACAAGCTTTACAGGTGACGGCCTATCATCATCATTTGTAACAAGGCGTACATTTATAGATGCCTGAGCCTCATTACCAGCTTTCTGAGCATTGAGTGCAGCGATAGCCGCAGCCCTCGCCCTGCCGCTTGCAGCTCTTTTAACAGCGAGCTGCCGCATTTCATCCTGCTGTTTAAGACGGTCTGCAACTCTCTTGGGGATAACAAGGAGCATTTTGATAGTATCTTCACGAATGCACTTTATCATATCGTCAAACATATCAAAGCCTTCGATTCTGTATTCAACAACAGGATCATGCTGACCGTAGGAACGCAGACGTATGCCCTTTTTGAGTTCCTCCATAGCGTCGATATGCTCCATCCAGTAGTTATCAACGTTTTTAAGGAGATATACTCTTTCAAGCTCACGCATAGTTTCTTCGGGAACGAGCTTTTCATTTTCTTCGTATTCCTTTGTAGCCATTTCTGTGAGCATTTCGATAAGGTATTCTTTTTCAAGTGATTCAAGTTCATCCTGAGTATAGACAAGTGTTTCCTCGTCATCATCGGGGATTATCCAGCCTCTGAGTGATTCTTTAAGACCTTCGAGGTTCCAGTCATCTTTTTCGTCAAACGGCAGATACTCTGCTATTTTTGAAGATACTGCATCAGGTATCATTTTAAGGATAGTTTCACGGAGGTTTTCACCGTCAAGCACCTGATCACGCTGTGTATATATTATCTCTCTCTGACGGTTCATAACGTCGTCAAAGTCAAGAACGCTCTTACGGATATTGAAGTTACGTGCTTCAACCTTAGCCTGTGCACTCTCGATAGTTCTTGAAAGGAGCTTGCTTTCAAGAGCCTCATCTTCTTCACCGGGCATTCTGTTCATTATATTGGCTATCCTGTCACCTGCAAAGAGTCTGAGAAGGTTATCTTCGGCAGAAAGATAGAAACGGCTTGCACCGGGATCACCCTGACGACCTGCACGGCCTCTGAGCTGGTTATCTATACGTCTTGATTCGTGACGTTCAGTACCCATTATGAACAGACCGCCTGCTTCTCTTACCTTTTCGGCTTCGGCTTCTGTTTCCACATGAAATTTATCAAGAAGTTCCTTATATACTTTTCTTGCATTGATTATCTCTTCATCGGTAGTTTCTGCATAGCCTGTAGCTTCCTCGATAAGCTCCTCGGAGAAATCTCTTCTTCTCATCTCTGCTTTTGCAAGGAACTCGTCATTACCGCCGAGCTTTATATCGGTACCACGACCGGCCATGTTTGTAGCGATAGTAACAGCGCCGAGCTTACCGGCCTGTGCAACTATCTCTGCTTCTTTTTCATGCAGTTTTGCATTGAGGACATTGTGCTTTATACCCTTCTTTTTAAGAAGTGCACTCAGCTCCTCGGATTTATCTATGGAAACTGTACCTACAAGTACGGGCTGACCGTTTTCATGTGCTTCCTGTATATCGTTGATAAGAGCCATGAACTTGCCCTTTTCAGTCTTGAAGATAACATCGGGGAGGTCGATTCTCTGTACAGGCTTGTTTGTGGGTATCTCGATAACGTCAAGTCTGTATATCTCGGAGAACTCTGTTTCCTCTGTCATAGCTGTACCTGTCATACCCGAAAGCTTTTTATAAAGACGGAAGAAGTTCTGGAAAGTTATAGTTGCAAGAGTCTTGCTCTCACGCTGAACGCTTACGCCCTCTTTGGCCTCGATAGCCTGATGCAGACCTTCGTTATAACGTCTGCCGTACATAAGACGGCCCGTAAACTCATCGACAATAATTACTTCGCCCTTTTCGTTTACGACATATTCTATATCTCTTCTCATAACACCTCTTGCCTTGATAGCCTGATTGATATGATGTGAGATAGTCATATTTTCGGGATCGGAAAGGTTTTCAACACCGAAATAAGCTTCTGCCTTCTTAACGCCGACAGGTGTAAGAGTAGCAGTCTTTGCTTTTTCGTCAACTATGTAGTCAATGCCTTCCTCTATATATTCGTCATCATTATCCTCTTTTGCATCGGTTTCGGTTATTCTCTTGCATTTAAGAGTTTTTGCAAGCTCATCAGCCTTTACATAAAGGTCGGTTGACTTATCGCCCTGACCTGAAATAATAAGCGGCGTTCTTGCTTCATCTATGAGGATTGAGTCAACCTCATCGACGATAGCGAATGTATGACCTCTCTGAACCTTGTTTTCCTTATAAACAACCATGTTGTCACGGAGGTAGTCAAATCCAAGCTCATTGTTTGTAGCGTATGTGATGTCGGAATTATAAGCTTCCTTACGCTGTTCATTGTTATAGTCATGCTGGAGTATGCCGACTGTAAGACCGAGGAAACGGTATATCTTACCCATCCACTCTGCGTCACGCTTTGCAAGATATTCATTGACTGTAACTACATGTACGCCGTCACCTGCAAGAGCATTAAGGTAAGCCGGGAGAGTTGCAACAAGCGTTTTACCTTCACCTGTTTTCATCTCGCTGATACGTCCTCTGTGGAGGATAATTCCGCCTATTATCTGTACAGGGAAATGCTTCATACCGAGTACACGCCATGATGCTTCACGGCATACCGCAAAAGCTTCGGGAAGAATCTCATCAAGTATAGCTTCCTTTTTCTTGCTGTCAAGCCCTTCCTCTTTGAACATTGCCTGAAAGCGTTCTGTTTCCCCACGGAGTTCATCATCGGAAAAATTCTTATATTTTTCTTCAAGTTCCAATACCTTATTAACTATCGGCTGTATTTTTTTAAGTTCTTTACGGCTGTTTCTGCCGTTAAACCATGTTTTAAATCCCATCGGTGCCACCTCGTTTACTTTATTAGAAAATTCTTATCCATTATAACACACTTTTTTCCACAAATCAACAGGAATAAAACTAATAAACAGGGTTTTTGAATGAGTGAACAAATTATTAATATGGCTCCCTCTGTGAGGGAGCTGTCAGCTATGCTGACTGAGGGAGTGTAACT
>JBGVAQ010000317.1:0-2679 GCA_045224775.1 Acutalibacteraceae bacterium
ATCAGTTCACTGAATTCAATATCCAATTCCTTACTGACAGCCAATCTCAAGGCCTCCGCCAAAGATAATGCCGCTCTTTTCTTCCATTGGTTCTGAGGATCATCCACCTCAATGGTGTTTCTATCAACGTAGAATTCAAGCACCAGCATATCCGTGATAAAATCAAAGCCAAGATCAACATTGATCGTATTGCGGTGGCTGCATCTCTGATTCTGAACATACTTGGAACGGTATGGCCGCAAAACATCTTTCAAAACATCACTTTTTTCTCCGGGCATAGCAGCACCGCATTCGCTGCATACCATAAACCCTTGTTCATAAGGACCTTTGTTGACCATAATGATCCTCTGATTCTCACGGGAAGCCATACGAATATGCAGACAGTCCTTGACAGGCTTCATTCCGTCAGATGATGGCAGCGTTGAATACTGGGGAATGGCAACAGACGAATACTGCTCTCTGAGCTGAGCCTCAGGAATTTGTTTTGCGTCTTTCGGAGCAAAGCCCCAGGGTCTGAGCATAGGCTTGCTTTCTGCTAATGCTTTGCTGCGACAGAACGGACAGCTTTCATCTCCGTCAGCTTCCAGTCCAAACCATCCGCAGGAACACTTAACGATACGTTTCATATAATTCGGGTCATTAATATAAGGCTCGGCAGGCTTGAATGTCAATCCCTTGATCTTATCACTGCCGGGTCGATAAAATCCACCGATCTGAAATGTTTTTTTATCAACTACAATAGAGCGGCCCGGAGCATATTCACCGATAGCTATGTCGACTCCTCTGTCAACTTCATAATTCACTTTTCCTTCACTGTCGGCAATATATGTGCTGACAACATTCTTCGGGAATGAGTAGGTCGGAATGATGCCTTCTTCATACAGCGTATCCAGCATAGATTTTTCCTTCTGTTTTCCAAATCCATTATCAGTCGTAAACAGCTCCGGATGACTATCCATTTTATCCTGAATCGCTTTTAAATCTATCATCATCCTTTCTCTGAATTCCTCAAAATCAAAGACGATTTTTTCAGGCAGGCAAGAAGTATCTTTTTTGTTGCAAAGAAGTCTGATGTATTCCGTAAATCCATCTGTATTCTCATCGAAAAACACTTTAGCTGATATCATGTCAAGACTGCTGCCAATTGAGGAAAGATAGCCCTGAAAAGCGATCATACTCATGTGGCGATACAGAAGCTTTTTGCTGTTGACATCTATCCATGGTTTTCTCGGATCTCCACGGAACATTGGCACAGGATCTTTGAAATACAGCAGATCATGCGGACTGTCCTCGCAGAATG
Organism: Acutalibacteraceae bacterium; assembly: GCA_045224775.1. Taxonomy (GTDB): domain Bacteria; phylum Bacillota; class Clostridia; order Oscillospirales; family Acutalibacteraceae; genus UBA1213. The sequence goes on from JBGVAQ010000317.1 coordinate 1,301, forward strand.
TTACGATGGTAGACAGGCTTGAACCTCGTCGTCCGGCACGACCGGCTCGCTGCTGATAGTTCTCTCTCATCGGCGGGATATTGCGTAAGCCGACAGCGACCAATGAACCGATATCAATTCCGACCTCCATTGTCGTTGTACTGCTCAGAATGTCTATCGGCGTTTCATTGTCAGACACCAGATCGCGGAATCGGAGTTCATAAGTTTCCGTCTTGCTCCAGAGGTCTTCTCTCTGGTCAATGTGTGAGAGCTGGGCGGTATGTTCTTCTGTGTCAATGACAGTGATCCTCTCGCCCTTCAAGGCATCCTCGATCGGTTTTCTCCAGAAAGCTAATGATCGATAATCCTGTTCCGTCATTTTTCTGAGCGAAGGTTTATAGCACATCGGACAATGATCTTTTAGCGGATACGGCGTGATCTCGGAGCACTTTTCGCACCTGTACCACTCATGATAGGTATCGAACCTCGGTCTGATGCGTGTCAGATCGACATATAGTCTTCCTGAATTCTGATTGGAATCAAGGAAATGATTCGTAAATATATCCGTCCAGATATTGATCGTATTGTTATCCTTTCCATAGCCCATAGAAAGTAGTATTTTATCAGGGAATGTCCAGCTCTTTTTGATACCGTAACCGTCATAGACACGCCTGACCTCCCTGCGCACGTCATCAGCGATCGTCTGTCCAAGGGCTGTATGACGGTCGCAGATATAGATGACCCACGCATTGAAAGCCTGTAAAAAGTCTTCTTCAGTAATGTCCACACCGTTTTGTTCAAAAGAATCTATCACATCATAAAGCACATCTTCGGTCGGCTCGAGCCAGCTGATTGCAGATTCATACAGCGTGTTATAGCCTCCCGCAAACATCCTGATAATATATTCCAGCATTTTTTCAGGGGCATTATTGGTCGTCAGCTGCGGCTTATACTCCTTTTTTCTTCGTTCTGCTCTTTGATAATTGTCCTTGACTTTGCTGCAGCCTTCATCGAGCTTATCTTTGTTTTCACCATAAAACAGACTCAGATGATGCTTCACGACCTCAAGACAAAAGTAATCATACAGCTTATCCATTGAACATTCATCGGACGACTTTTCCATATCGTGAATAGCCAGTGCAAACAGCTGTCTGACGGCTGTTGTATCAGAAGCATCCGACATATCACGAGCCAGTTTTGCGGCTCTTTGCCGGCTGTCGGAAAAAAGCAGAACCTTTTTACCCTGATTAGGAAAATCTTCTTTGCCCGGAACAACAGGCTGCATCATAAACTGTGATTTGATAAGATTGTAAAACGATTGGTTTCCCTTTGTATTGAAGGAAGTCAATTGTGCGGATGAAAACTTACTATTACATTGGAGACACTCATTAAATATCAGC
>JBGVAQ010000318.1:0-2468 GCA_045224775.1 Acutalibacteraceae bacterium
CAGTACAACAATGATATCTGGCATTTGGAGAAAGACTGCTGACCGCAGGGAACAGAATATCGTGCAGAGAAAACCCCCGGAGATCCGTGGTGTGCTACCCGTCAAGAGGACAGTGAAAAATAACAAGTGACTGGATACCGTCAACTGATGAATGAATCAGCTGACGGTTCTCTTTATGCTGCAGCCGCGAAAGCTGCATGAAACTTCATCGGGGTCATCCGATAAAGCTTTCTCTGAATCCGTTCGCTGTTGTAGTAGTGGATATATTTCGTAATCATTTCGACAAGTGTTTCCCGTGACGTAAAACGTCTTCCATAATACCTCTCACGTTTCAAAATGCCCCAGAAGCCTTCCATCGGCCCGTTGTCAATACAATGGGCTACTCTAGACATGCTCTGCTTCATATGCTGTTTCTTCAGCCTTGTGCTGAACTGCTTATGATGTATCTGATCCATTGTTAACATACTCCTTGCTCCTTATGTCATTGTTTGGCTTCAATAACATAAGGTTATTGGTTGAAAGTTATGTCTGCAATGGATTTTTCATAGCCTGGAGGCTTTGCAGATCCTCTGCAATTTTCTCCGTTTTGGAGATGCAACATTCTCCATTATGCTCTGCAATTATTGGTAATTACATTGTGCAATAAATAGTCTCCTCCTTTGTCCCCTAATTATTCTAGAGTCTATTACACTGCCCAGATGCGCTCAACTGTGTCGATTCTCCTGGTCAATGTGCAAATCCGGCCAATGAAAAAAAGGCATAATCTGCTGTTTTTCGCAAATTATGCCTCTGATTTCACTCATGTGGGGTAGTCATAAGTCTTCATAAGTTGTTATCTCAACTTCAGACTGGCTCGGTACCCTTTCATAAGTCTTCATATCTTGTTATTGCAATGGGGTAAAAATGGGGTAGTAACCGCCAAAATGGGGTAGTAAATCGACTTTCTGTTGCGTCTTTTCAGATCGTTTTCTGATGCTCCAAGCTGCCTCTTCTGTGCCCCTTTCCCATCGTTATTTAGTACAGCTTCGCGCCTGCAGGGATCCTGTCGTCTACGAGCAGAAGGTTGAGCATTTCCTCACCATCGTACTCGTTGACCGCGCTGATCAGCATGCCGTTGCTGTACTCTCCCATCATCTTTCTCGGAGGAAGGTTCACGATCGCAATCGCAGTCTTTCCAACGAGTTCAGCCGGTTCGTAGTACTTCTTGATGCCGCTGAGGATGACTCTGTCCTCGCCGGATCCGTCGTTCAGGACGAACTTCAGCAGCTTATCTGACTTCTTGACTTCCTCGCAGGATTTGATCTTTACGGCTCTGAAATCCGACTTGCTGAAGGTATCAAAGTCCACTTCCTCTTCGAAGAGCGGCTCTACCTTGACCTTGCTGAAATCGATCTCGACGCGCTCCTTCTTTGCTCCGCCCTTGCCTTCCGGCTTCATTGTCGGGAGTATCCCCTAACGAAGGAGACGGCTTCATTCCAAAAATTTTTAGCATTTTGGCACCTTGTCTGGTCAGGCACAGACCATTTTTGTGAATTCAATTTTTTTGATTTGAAGACTCTCCGAAGCATATGGGACAGTGTCTGGGGTGAAATGGGGTAAGACCATTTAGTTTTTGTAACTAGGCTTCCTCATGCAGCCAATAGGTTTTTCTCCAATGTCCAGCAGGACCCTATTCCATTCGCGCACGCTGAACTTTCCTTCATATTTTAATATTAATAAATACATTGCGTCAATCGGAGAGTTTTCCTGCAAACGGAATGAGGACATCCTCAGCAAGTGTAACGACTCATTGAAACCTAGTTTCATAGCCACGCACACGGCTATGATCATTTCCTTCGTTGGCCGATACTCATCTTCGCACTTCATCCTCCTGATAGTCCGCTCAGATAGATCAGCTTTCGTTGCCAGACTTTTACAGGTATAACCATTCTCATCCATAAGCTGCTCCAGCATTTCGCCGAAGCCAACTTTATGCCTATCTGCCCGGGTTCTTATTTTAGCGTCTTTGAGTTGGTCCCTAAGGATTTTGTATTCTATCTCATCCATTGTATCTCGATTTTGCTGCTTCAATATAAAAGATTATTCTTATTATATTTTCGAATTCCTTTATGCAGCAAGTTTACAAGATAAAGCGACATTGATTCTTCTATCATCTTAGTCTTATTCATTTTGCAGTCCCTTTTAGGGACTTTCAACGGAAAAGTTGGTGCTCCTGACCGGATTCGAACCGGTACTTGCAGGATTTGAAATCCATTTCCTCTACCTTATTGGGATACAGGAGCATAGATACTGCTATTCTCAGAGAAATAAATATAATAATTTTTCTCACGTGATGTGATTTTTGAAAAGCCGGAATCGTATCCTATATGTAAGCGTTAAACCAAACGGATCCCGGGTCCGTATCATATATACAGAGGAGCAGACAGCTTTGCAGAACAGAGAAAAGATCAAGGAAATATACGACCGTC
>JBGVAQ010000319.1:0-1674 GCA_045224775.1 Acutalibacteraceae bacterium
TAATTCCTACTTTGTGGACATACGGCACAGGGCACAAAAATGTTCTATGATACAGGTAGTTCATCGATGGATTATTCCAATCGAATGACCAGCCTGTGTGGGATATGCTTCCCCGGCGATGTAGCGCCATGACTTTTGGCAGGGATATGGAGGAACCCTGACCGAAACGAGCGTACCAAAGGGAGCAATACGCCGCTGTGAGATTCAGGGGAGGAACGACACCGGGGAGAACTGGCGAACTGATACCGAAATGATACCGAAACACGACAATCTGATAGGGGGATAGTCTACCCTATTGCTGATACTTCTGGAGATTTTAGACGGCTCTATGACCGTAATTTTGCCGAAAATCGCCCCGAAACTATACACTAAAACGGGAGGAAACGCAATATGCCGAGAATGAGCAAAAAGAGGAAGCATGAGCTTTCTTTTTACCTCAATGACCGGGGGCGTGTCACTTACAACGAATTATGCCGGAAATGCAAGCATGGGTGCAAGCAGAGCTTCCGGGCGGTTGTGGTTGACTGCCCCCGTTATTTATCCAAAAGAGCAAAGAAAAAGGAGGAACACACCGAATGAATTTTGAATTTATGACGATAGGCACACCGTTGCCGCCCTGTATGCCCTTTCCCAGAGCGTTGACAGGATTTCCAGTCAGCAGCACCGCAAAGGTCATGTACTGCCGGATGTTGGACGCTATGCTATCCAACGGACAGGAGGACGAGAACGGAATCCTGTTTATCTGCTTCCCTGTCACAGCCATTGCCGCAGTCCTGTCCCGCAGCCCCATGACGGTCAAGCGTTCTCTGAATGAACTGGAAACCGCCGGACTGATCATGCGAGTGCGTCAGGGCGTTGGAGAACCAAACAGGATTTATGTGCTGATACCGGGAAAGGAGGACGCTGCCCTTGCCTGATACCTCAAAGCTGGAAAAGCTCAACCGAGAGTTGGAAAAGAGTGAAAAGAAACTGCGGAAAGCCATCAATGATGAAAAGGCATTGCAGCACCAGCTAAAGCAGCTTACCCGAAAAGAACGGACACACCGGCTCTGTACTCGTGGCGGTATGCTGGAAAGTTTTCTGCAAGAGCCGGAACGCCTGACAGATGATGATGTCATGCTGTTGTTGACACTCATTTTTCACAGGCAGGACACGCAGGAACTATTGAAGAAACTGCTGGAACGTGAGAAGCCGGAAACCCCTTAGTTTACTAAGGGCGCAATTATACACCACCCAAAGGTTGGTGCATTGCGTTCTCCGAAGGCTCCTTGCCGGAGGGCTGTGATTTTTCGCAGTCATGGTCTGCTCCAAATCATACAGGGGACGCTACGCTTCCCCTGCGCTGGCTACCGCCAGCTACCCTTTTGTGGACTTGTCATCTGGGGACACCTTGCGTTGCAAGCTGTTCCCAGCCGACAAGTTTCATAAAATATGCTATCTTTTCGATAGGCAATAAAGTATAATAAAGTCAGCAATAAATCGGAATTTTACGGTCAGTAAGGAATGCGTAAAGTTATATGATTGTATTATAAGCGATTTGTTAAATTTTTATAACCACTTGTATTTGCCTGCGATTTATGGTATAATATTTTGAAATTTAGAAAGAGGTGGGAAGATGATTAACTTTTCTTGCAAATAAAATCAAAATATGCGGTAGTGCTATACTTTGGCATT
>JBGVAQ010000320.1:0-6367 GCA_045224775.1 Acutalibacteraceae bacterium
ACCAGAATCCGATGCATCTCAAACATAAATTCTTTCTTTTCCTTGTTGCCTTCTTCATAGTAATCGTCATCTCTGATGATTACACAACCACTTTCGTATTTTCTAAGGAAACTCTCGCAAACTTGCTCAATTATAATTCTCGCCTCATATACAGACATTTCAAGGATACAGGCTGCTGCATGATAATGTCCGCCACCGCCAAAAAACTGGCATATCTCATTAGCTGAAATACTGCCACTCGTTCTCATAGAGCATCTGGTGTTACCGTCCGGCAATTCACGGATAGTAACACCTATTTTTACACCCTCGACCTGATCGACGAAAGAGTTTATCCCTTCAAGTTCAGAATCCTTTATATCAGCCATTTTCAGATCGTTTAATGTAATGATGCCGGTCAGAATCTGATCGTTACAGCTGAAATGAAAGCTGTTTTTCAAAAGCTCCTCCAGAGCCATTCTCTGCTTTGACTTGACAAACATATTCTTACGACCAATACCGGCAATATCCGCTCCGTATCCTGCCAATTCTGCGGCAGTCAAAAAGGACTGCTGTGTGGTATCGTATGTTCTGAAACACATAGTATCCGTTATAAGAGCCATGTAGAGAAGGTCGGCTATATCCTTTGTTACAGTTACTCCCATAAGCTTTATGAGTTTCAGAATGATTTCTGAGCAAGCCCCGGCATCCTCCTCAATATATTTATAATCCGCTATAACCGAGTTGTCCAAATGATGGTCGATGCAGAATGTGTATTGCTCATTCTCAAAAATACCAAGTCGGTCAGGTGAGCCGGAATCTATTGCGATATTGACCGGATCATCAATATCATCTGATAGAACCTTGCTTGTCATAGTAATGTGTGCATCAGGAACAGGATATTCTCCAGTCACTTTGCAATTCTTTCCTATTGACTGCAATGACAGAGCCAACGCATAGGCTGAACCGATACAATCTCCGTCCGGTCTTATGTGATAGATAATTCTGTAGTTGTCCATCTTTTTCAAAAGGACTGCCATTTCTTCAAGGGAAACAGATTTCATCATTAACCTCCTCTTAAAACAAGTTCTTATCCAGACAATGCTGTGCGATCAGAAAACAATGCAGAATATTACCATCTCCGGCGAAAATCTCTGTATTACTAAAGTCAGCACCTTCAATGTTGATCCACACAAGCTCATTGCCGCCTGCTTCCTGAACAAGCTCAACTTCCTTTGTCAATCTGCACACATAGCACTCTATAAGATTGTTCGTGTTGTAATATGTAAGATCCATCAGGTGATAAAGCGGAGTGACTGCTTCTTTGTCTATACCTGTTTCTTCTTTGAGTTCACGATAAGCCGCATCAATAAAAGTTTCTCCTTTTTCCCATTTGCCTCCGGGGAAGTTCAGCTTTCCGATATAGGGAGGCTTTTTTCTTTTGCAAAACAATAATTTGCTGTTATCGGAGTTGTACACAATTATAATATTATATCTTTTCAAAGCATTTTCTTCTTCGGCTTTCGTTGATTCCAGATCCTTTTGAAACTTCGGCTTTTTCGCATTGTATCTTTTTATAACTTCCCAGTCAGGTATCCATATACCGCACCTGTCTATTTTCTGAAAGACCTCCTCAAGAGCAGCTTCATCATCAGGATAGTGCTTTAGAAATGCTTCCCTCATCCATCCTGCGATTTTATTTTTCTGCTTATTTGAAAGATCAGACCAGCTTTTATCAGCCTTTAATAGGGATCCGTCTGCTCCCCGGAAATGCTTGCTCATTGTGTCCTCCTTAATTGCTCATGATATAAGCTCTATTTCAATACCGACGGCTTTATATTTTTCCTGCTTTTCTTTTGGGTAATATGCAAGCATATCATCAGGAGAAGCAGTATCAAGCTCCTGCTCTGTATAGCCGCATTTTAACAACGGCAGATTATTATATAGTTCTGTAAAGTTATCAAAAATATGCAGTTTCAAAACTTTTGCTGAAACCTGACGATTATCAGCGAGATTTGTAAAGATGATAGTATCGCCTGCTGATACAGTCTGACGCTTTTCATCATATAGCCTGAGTTCTATTGTTTTAGCTCCTGAACTTATTTGTTCAAATGGTTCAGAAGCAAGATTCATATAATGAGTCATAATTCTCCTCCTTTACGATATTCAGACCTCTGTTATCATCTGCTGAAGATTACTCCATTCGTTTCTGGCAAATTCCTGTGCTGATGCTTCAAGCGGCTGTGTGGAATAGGCATCATAATCAGTATATCCGACTTTGTATTCCTTGTAATTATCCTTCCACTTAAATGCTTCATCAAACGATTCCTTAAAATACTGCGTTTTCGCAAGATCTGAGTTCCAGTCTGTTTTTAGCACGATGTAAAACTGACACGAATGGTATAATTCATGCAGAACTGTTTGCATTACCTTATACAGCTCATCATTTTGCAGATGGGCTGTATCAATACATATAAATGCTTTGCCCGGATCTTACTGTCCCAAAACGAAGTCATCAAGTTTAGTAGCTTTCAAAACAACTGTAGGTATTCCGAGCTTTGTCGATTCATAATCGCACACTTTTTGCAGTAACGATATTTTTTTGTTTAGTGTGCAGTCTTTCCACTGTTCCTGCTTTAACTGCTTTAACACATCATACGATAAGCTGACCTTCTGACTATTTTCGTCAGTAGAAATAACCGTAGGTTCATCCTGGATCTGCAAGACCGGACCCGATAATTTATATACAAATAAAGACATTATGCTTGGTATTATGAACAGCAGAGAACATATCAGCACAAAAAATCTGTTACCAATTTTCAGATTTTCACTGTGTTCCTTTTGGGAGGTATCATGTTTCTTTTCATCGTTATGTACTATGAATCTGAATATAACAGAGATAATTATTGGAGCTGTAGCAATGGCGGCAGCCAATACAGCATGATATTGGGCGAACACAAACATCAATAGGATTTCTAATGGTATGAGGTTCGATAACAGATAAAAAACGGATGTTTTGCTGCAGCTTTTTTGATATGGCAGAAAACGAATCCAAAGCAAACAGAGGATTATATAAACAAATGGAGTATATACCTGAGACAAGCTGATATTCAGTTCTCCGATGTAAATACTAAAAGTGTTGAAGAAAAGAAAAACCGTCGCTATAAGCGGTATCATAATACTGTTTGTACATACTATTCTTTTGAGTTTTTTCATAATCGCTATCCTCCATTCAAAAAACGATTAATGTTTCCTGACCGTAAACTGCAAATTAGAGTAAAGATATTATATCACATTTTCGTTCAGAAACAAAGGATAATGATGATCGTTTTTCGTAAGATAACTTATCATAATATCCTGCTTTTTAGTTGAACCATTTTATAAGCTTCACTGTCTTTATTCTGAATACAGCAGAGTATAAAGTCTAACCAGTTCGCCAAAGTTCAGTGGAGTATCCACATAGCTAATTTGTTATGTGTTTTGGGCGACTGTTTACATTTTTCTACATCGTTTAGTAATTTACAACAAACCTTTTCTATGCAGTGCTTCTTTGTATCATTTATAAATTAGATGTTTTTTTAGTTACGTTCTTTCTATATAGAATAGATACCTATTCTGCAACAGGACATTCTACAAACCATCTTCCGACACGGGAGGCAAAGTATTCGCATGTCTTTTCAAAAAACAAGAACTTTTCTTCACCACGAACAATGATTGTATAACAGTCTCCACTCAGGCTTTTGTCAATAGATGATGCAGGACGAAAATCCCGGATTTCTTCTATGCTGAAAACACGGCCATCATCCCAGATAATAGAGCGGGGAAGCATATAACCCGTAGAATCGAAATCTGTATTTACTTTTACATATACTCTGTCGTATTTTCGTTTCATAAGTCAGCCCCCTTATTGGTGCAGCAGCTTATACCTTTCTATATCTGATTGCTTAGCATAACTGCTGGGATCAAACACTCCCAACACCTTTCCGATCAGATAGACCGACTGTTCATCGTCAAAGTGCATTACCGGATAATCAGGGTTCAGGGAATGCAGACCGTCTTTTTCGTAGCGTTTTATGTAGGTTTCGTTGTTTATCATGAAGGCTCCTATTTCACCGGGATTAAGAGTATGATTCCATGGTAGTCGTTGGACAAGCACTTCTTGTCCGTCCGAGAAAACAGGTTCCATACTATCACCGTTGATCTTAAAAATGCTGTCAGCCCGGTTGACTTCAGCAGTAGAATAAACATAGACCGGTTCAGCATCTTCATCGAATTCTGTCGGATCACCAATACCGGCAGCAAGACTTCTATTGAAATACATAAGTACCTTCAGGTCAGGACAATAATCGGATTTTTCTACTGCAATCAGATTATCAATCAGATTATCTACTGCAAGCTGATGGCCGTCAGAAAGCATTTCGTATTTTTCAATAAGTGATTGTTGTTTTGGAGTTATAGTAGAAACAGATCCGTCAATACCATACAAGTCAAGCAAACTGATTTCAAGTACTTTACAAATGGCAGGCAGAAGATTTACATCAGGTCTGGAACGTCCGTTTTCCCAATTGGAAATAGAGTTTGCGGTAATACCAAGCTTAGAAGCTATTGTCTTCTGGTCAATCCCTTGTTTTTCGCGGTAGTAACGAATACGCTCACAGATAACCGGCAGCGTAGAATCTCCAACAAGTTCGAAACTTCTTTTAGACATAGTTATCACCTCTTTAATATATAATAGCACAATAAAATGCGTGTGTAAATACAATAAACTACACAAGATTTCATATGATTTGGTTGCAGCATGACGAAATCTATGCTATGATATAATCATATCAATAATGGATCGGTGATCATAATGAGGCTTTTCATAGCAATTAAATTCAGTTCTGAAATAGAGAAAGTCCTGACAGATCTTCAGGATGACTTAAAAACGCAAGGTATTACGGGCAATTATACAAATATCCAAAATCTTCATCTGACGCTGGCCTTTATCGGAGAATATGATAATCCCAAAAGAGTGATGGATGCTTTGAATCAGGTATTATTCGATCCATTCACCATATCGCTTGATGAGCAAATCGGCAATTTCGGGGATATACTATGGGTCGGAACGAAAAAGAATCCAACTCTTATGTCACTTGACCTGAGAGTAAGAAAGGCATTGGATTCATACCATATTCCGTATGACAGGAAAACTTTCAGACCGCATATAACCATAGTCAGAAATGCAAAGGCTTATGGTAAAAAAGAAAAGTATATTTCTGAAAAGAAAATAGAAAAGACAAGCATGACCGTTGAAAAGTTTTTCTTGATGGAGTCGAACAGGATCGATGGAAAACTAGTATACACGGAAATAGGCTGTATTGAGGGAGGGGAGGAATAGAAATGAACGAACAAGAAGTATTTCGTTCCCTGATGCTCAGTGGACACGGAAGATGTTTTCAAATGATCAAGCAGTATGGTGCGGATGTGTTCAGAGATTCTGTGATGTATGGATGTCTGAATAATATCGCCTTTGATTGGCAGTCCGAAGGTTCAAGAGGACTGTTTTTATTTAATCTTGCTTTAAGATTCGATGAACCCGAAGAATATTTATTACCTGCAATAGAAAAGTTCTCGACTAAGCTTGTAAATGATGATTTGTGCCTTTTCTGTCAAATGACGGATTTTATAAGCCATTTTGCTTATGGAAAAATTCATAACGAGGATGCTTTGAAAGCACTGGATGACAAATATAAAGAGCTCTATTCAATTCTTATGCAGAAACGGCACAGCAAATATACAAATGACATCCTCCAAAGCTATGAATATCTTTCTATGCAGATAATGCACCATTGTGAAAAAGAAAAAGTTTATGCAATTCTTGACGATATGGGCAGATATCTCCTGAAAAGGCGGCGAGTCCCTTCCGAACAGCTTCACTGGAGCTTTCAGTGGTTTGCAGTAAATCTGATTGAAGAGTTTGGCGATGATGCCAGGGAAGCGAAATTCTGGCTTGATAATTCCGATGGCGACAAAACAGGAATAATACGCTTTTTCAAGGTTATGGGTAATTACCTTGATGAAGAAACAATGGGAACCGTTATTACCGATAAGACAGATACTGCTGATAAATACATAGAAAAAGTCATAAACAAGGAGCTTAGACATAAAGACAAATATATGTTTGCTAAGTGTGCTTCGGAAGAGGAAAAATACAGGTTAGCTTCGGCAGCATTAGCCAAATCGGATGTTTCTGTAAAATCACAGCTGCTCAAAGCGTTCACTTTGGCTGAAAACCCATGGAAATTGGCTTGCGATCAACTCATAATCGAAGCTGATACAGGAAATATTGTTTTGCGTGATACAATTCTGGAAGTTCTAAGTTTTGTAAAAAATACTCAGGTGCATGACT
>JBGVAQ010000321.1:0-2467 GCA_045224775.1 Acutalibacteraceae bacterium
CCCGCTTAATGCGCCTTTGTATCAGGTTTCTGTTCGTCAGGCTACGATTTCGCTATCCCTTCTTCTCGCCTGAACCTCACGATTCAAACCTTGGGAGTCGCTTTCGGGTTAGTCGGTAACTACCTCCCAGCGGACTTTCACCGCAGAGCATTGATATGCCCGTCATACTCAAAAAATCAGCTCCCTGAAAACAGGGAGCTGAAAAATTATTTTGCCTTTGTTTCTACTTCTTTGAGTGCAAGAGCGATAAAATCGTCAAGCGGCATACTGCCCATATCGGCATTCTTGCGTGAACGTACCGATACTGTACCGTTCTCTACCTCTTTATTTCCGATAACGAGCATGTACGGTATCTTTTCAAGCTGTGCTTCACGTATCTTATAGCCTATCTTCTCACTTCTTATATCACTTGTTACACGAAGTCCTGCATCTGCAAGCTTTGCCTCTATCTCCTTCGCCTTGTCTGCAAGGTTTTCGCTGAGCGGCATTACTCTTACCTGTTCGGGACTGAGCCAGAGCGGAAGTGCACCTGCGAAATGCTCAAGCATATATGCAAGTGTTCTTTCGTAACAGCCGAGTGATGTTCTGTGTATGATATATGGCAGCTTCTTCTGACCATCCTTATCAATGTAGTACATTCCGAATTTCTCTGCAAGGAGCATGTCTATCTGTATCGTAACAATAGTATCTTCTTTTCCGAATACATTCTTATACTGTATATCAAGCTTCGGACCGTAGAATGCAGCCTCGTCAATACCTACTTCGTATTTAAGACCTATATTGTCGAGTATCTTCTTCATAACTGCCTGTGCTTCTTCCCACTGCTCAGGTGTGCCTTCATACTTATTGTTCGGGTTTGCAGGATCCCACTGTGAGAATCTGAATGTACAGTCCTCAAGAAGTCCTACCGTTTCAAGACAATACTTTGCAAGCTCCAGACAGCCTTTGAATTCCTCTTCAAGCTGGTCGGGACGGAGTATATAATGTCCTTCGGAAATAGTAAACTGTCTTACACGGATAAGTCCGTGCATCTCACCTGATGCTTCATTTCTGAAAAGTGTTGATGTTTCCGTAAGACGCATAGGCAGGTCACGGTATGAACGCTGCTTGTTAAGATATACCTGATACTGGAAAGGACATGTCATTGGACGAAGTGCAAAGCATTCCTTTGTTTCATCGTTGGGATCACCTAAAACAAACATTCCGTCAAGATAATGATCCCAGTGACCTGAAATTTTGTAAAGCTCTCTTTTTGCAAGGAGCGGTGTTTTTGTAAGCAGACAGCCTTTTTTCTGCTCGACATCTTCTACCCATCTCTGCAAAAGCTGTATAACTCTTGTACCCTTCGGGAGAAGTACGGGAAGTCCCTGACCTACATAATCTACAGTTGTGAAATATTCAAGCTCACGTCCAATTTTATTGTGGTCACGGAGTTTTGCTTCTTCAAGCATTTTCAGATGCTCTTCAAGCATTGATGCTTTCGGGAATGATACACCATATACTCTGCAAAGCTGTGCATTCTTGCTGTCGCCTCTCCAGTATGCACCTGTACATGCCGTAAGCTTCACAGCCTTTATATTTGCAACGCTCATAAGATGAGGACCTGCACAAAGGTCTGTAAACTCGCCCTGCTTGTAGAAGCTTATCGGCTCGCCCTTATCTGAATGCTCCTTGCAAAGCTCTACCTTGTACGGCTCATTCATATCTTCAAGAAGCTTTACAGCTTCATCGGGCTGGAGCATAAATCTCTCTACTTCAAAGCCTTCCTTTACTATCTTCTTCATCTCAGCCGTTATCTTTTCAAGATCATCGGGTGAGAAAGGCTTTTCAACATCGAAATCATAATAAAATCCGCTGTCGATAGCAGGTCCTATTGCAAATTTTGCATTCGGGAAAAGTCTTTTTACAGCCTGTGCAAGAACATGTGAGCTTGTGTGCCAGAATACCTTTTTACCGTCTGTTTCGTCAAACGTAACTATTTCAAGCTTACAGTCCTTTTCAACAGGTGTTCTCAGGTCGCATACAACGCCGTCTATCCTGCACACACATGCCGACTTATAAAGTCCTGCTCCGAGCGACTTTGCGATATCAGCCGCCGTTGTTCCGTTTTCAAACTCCTTTACAATTCCGTCTTTAAGTTCTACCTTGATCATAATTATTACCTCCTGATCATAATTTTTTCTGCACCGAAATAAAAAATCCCCGCACCCAAGCCAATAGGCTCAGGGGCGAGGCATAAAGCTCCACGGTTCCACCCTGTTTAAACGGCATAATACCGTCACTCAGTGAGTTAAACTCAACACCTTTAACGCAGGCTTACGTTACGGCTTAGAGAAAAAATTCCGTTCGCCGTACTGCTCCAAGGCGGTTTCGGATCTCCGATGTACACGGCAGCTTTCAGCCGGTGACTGCCACTCTCTGACTACATCTGCGGATATCCGCTTCCTTTTCAATGCAGTTTTATTAT
>JBGVAQ010000322.1:0-2726 GCA_045224775.1 Acutalibacteraceae bacterium
ATTGGCAAATCCACGACCTTTTTATTGCATTGTATCGGATTTTTAAGATACGCATACCTTCTCAAACAAAACGCCTTCTTACCATAAAAAATAATCACTCTGAAAAAGGTCCACAGTTCCTATTTTAAAAAAGGGGAACCATTTTCCCTTTTTTAAGAGGAAAGGTTCCCTTTTCTGTTATCAAAAAGATGAACCGGTTCATCTTTTTTCCGGCTGTGGTGTTTCCGTTTTTTTGTCAGAATAAGGATAAGGAACTGACAATGGAGTACTGCTGCGGAACATATCCTTATATCCTTTGTTCATTCTGATACACTGCATACAGTAAACAGCACGTCCAAGATTCAGACATTCAGCACATGAATTTTGTTCTTCCATTTGTTTTCACCTCGCAATTGCACAAAAATTATGACCTATGTCATCATTTTTGTGTTTCTGTTCTGATTTTGACAATAAAAAAGACCATTTCCTTATCGAAAATAGTCATTGACAAAAAATATTAACTTTTCAAAAAATATATTGTATCACTGAAACGTTGAAGTCTAAAAAGTATCAAAGCCGGCTTGTTACTCATAATAACTCACCGGCTAAAAAAGAGAGGCGTCACCCGGATTTGAACCGGGGAATCGGAGTTTTGCAGACTCGCATCCTCTCCCCTACTGTTATTGTACACAATCGGTGTATAGTCAACAATCCTTATGTTCGAGTGTTCTCTTTCTCACTACTCATTCTGATGGTAATTAAGATGATAATGATCCTCTTTATGTTCCGTTTTAGAGCATAAAGGGGTCTTTTTTATTATACCCCTTATGCTCTAAGAAAATTGTTAACAACTTTCTCCGGACATAAGGGGTTTCCTTTTTTTGACAACATAAGCCTCCTTGTGTTCAGAACAGTCTCTGCACTGTTAAGATCACAAGGAGGCTTTTTTACTTATCTATGCATCCGAATTGCCTTTATGGTTTTACCGTAAAATCATCATCCAGCTTAAATGTTTCATCCAGTGCATCGGTGGCGGTATCGAGGGCACCCTTCCAAAGATGGATATATGTATCATACGTTATCTTCACACTGGAATGCCCAAGTATGGCACTGATTTTTTTGACTTCAATTCCGTTATAGTACATCTGCGTTGCAAAAGTGTGCCTTAAAGCATGAATACCTGCTCTCTGAACATTTGTATGACTGATAATAATCCCAAAGGTTTTTCTGAAGGAACCAGGTGTTACAAAATTGCCATTCTGAGTACATAAGATGTATTCACTTTCAATATTCATTTTCTTTTGCTTTTCGTACAATGCCCTTACAATACTATTTGCTGTATTGTTAAGATGTATCTCCCTGATGCTGGACTTACTCTTGGGAGTGTTCTGACGAACAGCTATCTGCTTTCCCGTTTTTTTCAGTTCCTCTGTTCTTTCTTCGATATACTCAACATCCGATCTGACTTTGATACTGCGTTTTACAGAATCGTAATCGCTCCACTTCAGCCCCAGAACCTCACCGCATCTTAATCCGGTATGTAATATCAGTACAAAAGCAGCGCCATTGGGATATACGCATCTGCCATTTCTATAGGTTCTTGTAGACTCACGAATGATCTGCTTAATTTCAGTCTCACTATAAACGTATATTTCTTCGATTTCATCCTTTACCGGAGGATCAATAGCGAGCATGAGCATTGGACTTCTTTCCAGATCAAACTGAATGACAGCAAACTTAAAGCACGCACTCAGAGCATCATATACTTTCTTTTTCATAGAATAAGAGTAGCCCTCTGCCTGCATACTGTTCAGGAGCTTTCTTACATCCAGAGATGTCACGTTGGTCATAAGTTTGCTTCCGAGCGAAGGATAGATATGGTTTTCCAGTGTTCTCTCAAGAACGTCGTAGCTTGTAGGCTTGAGATTGGGATACTTGTAGTATTTCAGCCAAATGTCGAAATACTCTCTGACGGTCTTTTCTGTTTCATGAATCATAATTGACATTAGATATCACCATTCATCATAAATAATATAGTCGGCCAACTGATGACATTATATATCAGGTCGCTATATTTGTCAATATTCTACAATATTATTCTCTATTTTTACTATTTTATTGACTTTTTAGCCAAATAGATATCCTTAATAGCAATTTGCACAAAAAAACAGTCCTTTTTCAAACTCCAATCAGAAAGGAATGGAATTTAGAATGGAAGAGTCAAGAATTATGACTTGTGTTCACATTTTAAGGTGCAGTATTCCTACTATCTATTATATGAGAAATCATATTTATTTCCACAAGATTTGCGAAACAGATGTGATTGACATATAGAAAAAATTGAGTTTTTGTGACTAAGTCACAGCAAGATGTACAAATACACTGATGAACAAAAGGAGGAACAGAAAATGCAAACCAGTATTACAAAAATCAGTATGAGGCTGAACGATGAAAACGCTGAGGTCAAGGCTTATGCGTCCATCGTCATCAACGGTTCCGTTAAGATCAACGGAATCAAGATCATTTCAAACCGTGACAGCAAAATTCTCGTTGTACTGCCGGAAGACAGCGTGAAGAAGATACAGTATGTTGTGCCGATGAGCACTTATTTCCGGCAGTATCTTGATAACACTTTGGTTGAACGCTACTTCAAATTGAAGTCAGCTCTCAATAAAACTGCAACGAAAGGATTTGACCCTAATGGCTAAAAAAATTGCAATCACTTACGAAAAAGGCGGCGTCGGAAA
>JBGVAQ010000323.1:0-4260 GCA_045224775.1 Acutalibacteraceae bacterium
GCGGAACGGTGCCTGTATAAGACCGTATTCGTTTATTTTTGCGAATGTTGCAAGATATGAGATAAGTCCGATGTTAGGACCTTCAGGTGTTTCTATAGGACACATACGTCCGTAGTGTGTATAGTGAACGTCACGGACCTCAAATCCTGCACGGTCTCTTGAAAGACCGCCGGGACCGAGTGCTGAAAGACGTCTTTTATGTGTAAGTTCTGCAAGGGGGTTGTTCTGATCCATGAACTGTGAAAGCGGAGATGAACCGAAGAACTCCTTTATTGCAGCCGTCACAGGACGGATATTTATAAGTGCGTTGGGTGAAAGATGGTTAAGATCCTGTCCCTGAAGAGTCATTCTTTCTCTGATAACTCTTTCAAGTCTTGCAAAACCTATTCTGAACTGGTTCTGCAAAAGCTCGCCGACAGAGCGGATACGTCTGTTGCCGAGGTGGTCGATATCATCTGTTGTACCGATACCGCATGCAAGTGAATTCATGTAGTTTATGGTAGAGAAGATATCGTCAATGATTATATGTTTGGGGATAAGCTCATCCTTACGCTTCTTTATCTCTTTTTTGAGGCTTTCTTCATCCTCACATGTATCGAGTATATCTCTGAGTACGCTGAAACGTACCTTTTCGTTTATACCGCATTCTGCTTTTGCATCAAAGTCAACATACTTTGATATATCCACCATGCCGTTTGAGATTATCTTTACGGGATTGCCGTTAGGTGCGGTTACATAAGCTATCTGTACACCTGCATTTTCTATTTCAAGTGCTTTTTCCTTTGAGATGAACTCACCTTCATCTGCAAGTATCTCACCTGTTGAAGGATCCGCTACAGGTTCGGCAAGCACATGATTTGCAAGACGGTTGGATATGCCGAGCTTTTTGTTATACTTATATCTGCCGACTCTTGACATATCATATCTTCTTGCATCGAAGAAGAGTGCGTCAATATGAGCCTGAGCGCTTTCTACTGTAGGCGGCTCACTCGGACGGAGCTTTCTGTAAACCTCTTTGAGAGCGTCATCCTGATTTTTTGTAGGATCCTTTTCGATAGTAGCAAGTATCCTGTCATCAGCGCCGAAGTAGTCGATTATCTGCTGATCTGTTCCGAGACCGAGAGCACGTATGAAAACTGTTACAGGGAGCTTTCTGTTCTTATCTATACGGACATAGAAAACATCGTTTACATCATTTTCATATTCGAGCCATGCGCCTCTGTTAGGAATAACAGTTGCGCTGAAAAGCTGCTTACCGGTCTTGTCGTAGTCCATTTTATAATACACGCCCGGTGATCGTACAAGCTGGGAAACTATAACACGTTCAGCACCGTTTATAACGAAAGTACCGCTTGGTGTCATAAGCGGGAAATCACCCATGAATACTATAGATTCCTTGACTTCGGATGTTTCTCTGTTATACAGTCTTGCCTTTACCTTGAGCGGTGCGGCATATGTGACATCCCTTTCCTTACATTCTGCGATTGTATAGTTGGGATTATCCTTTTCAAGCGTATAGTCAACAAAACTTAGAACAAGATTTCCCGAATAATCTGTTATACCGGAAACATCCTCAAAAACCTCCTGAAGACCTTTAGTGAGAAACCATTCATATGAGTCCTTTTGTATCTCAATAAGGTTAGGCATATTGATGACTTCCTGAGTATGCGAGAAGCTCATTCGCTCGGTCTTGCCCAAGCGTACAGGTTTGGCGTTTACCATACGATCACTCCATTCATTTTGTTTACATTCCGGACAGACATACTGCATACGGAAACACATTTCCGGAAAGCATTTCCGCTTTTATGACCATAGTATAGTACTTAAAACAATTACATAAAAAAACTCTTGATTTTTTTCGTAAAGTATGCTATTATGTTTTAAGCACGAGGGGTAAAAGACGAAATGAGCCTATTCCTCTACTATGGTGCATTTTATAAGTATAATACAAGAGCGGATATTTGTCAAGCATTTTTGATAAGCCGCTTATTTTTTTTGCACTTTTTCTCTATTTTATACAAAATTTCACGCTTGCGGTTTAAACGGAACACCCGACAGCGTTGATTGTTTTTATTTTGAGAAAATCAGCAAAACATAAACTGCCCGACATTACTGTCGGGCAGTTTATGTTAGAAAGGTATGCAAAAAAACTTGTACTCAAATTAATTATTTGCCAAGAAATGCTGCACCGATTATTCCGGCATCATTTCCGAGCTTGCAGAGACAAACTTCTGTCTGCTTGTCATTGTGCTTTGTGTAGCGTTCAGCTTCGATTATCTTCTTCAACGGAACAAGAAGTGTATCGCCCTGACTGCTGACGCCGCCGCCTATGCAAAGTATATCAGGCTGGAATATATTTATTATGTTTACAAGACCGCAGCCAAGATATGAAATGTATTCATCAACGATCTCTTTAGCTACAGGACAGCCCTGTGCAAGAGCATCGAATGCAGTTTTACCTGTTATCTTTGTTTCATCGCCGTCTATCATTTTGTAGAGGATAGAATCCTGATTCTGTGTGCTTACTATAGCTTCTCTGGTCATGTTGATTATACCTGTAGCAGATGAATAAGCCTCCCAGCAGCCTTTTCTTCCGCATGTACACTGACGACCGCCATGCTGTATAACGATATGACCAAGCTCTGCGCCTGCATGGTTGGAGCCGCTGTAAATCATACCGTCTATGATTATACCGCCGCCTACACCTGTACCGAGTGTGATAACAACAGCGTCATTTGCATCTTTAGCAGCACCTACACAGAATTCACCGTATGCAGCAGCATTTGCGTCATTCTCAACATAAACATCAATACCAAGACGTTCACGCATCATATCAACTATATGCCAGTTATGGAAATTGAAGTTATTGGTATATTCGATAACGCCTGTTTCACCATTAACCGCGCCGGGTGCGCCTATACCAATAAAGTTGATATCGTCTTTAGTAAGGTTTGCGCTTTCAAGAGCCTTGAGAGCAACAGCAGCCATATCATCACAAATTTCTTCCTGAGGACGAGGGATATTAGTTTTACAGCTTGCTTTTACAATAATATTGCCGTCTTCATCAACAACACCGGCAACGATATTTGTACCGCCGAGATCAATACCGAGATAATACATAAATAATTCCTCCTAAAAGATTTCTATGGAGATATTATATCATATTGCACAAATTTTTAAAGAGTAAATTCAAAATTTTAAAAAAAATCGTTGACTTATACAATTATCAGTACTGTTTAATGGTAACTTTGACAGATATCCTCGAAAAAAGGATAATACTCATTTATGATATTTGCCGCCGCTGTTTATCTGGAACGCACGGTATATCTGCTCACACAGCATAACTCTTGCAAGCTGATGAGGAAATGTCATATCCGACATTGACATACGCAGATATGAAGCATTCTTTACCTCGTCTGATAGTCCCCATGAACCGCCTATGATGAATGCAATACTGCTGCACCCGTCAACAGCAAGCCTGTCAAGCTCAGCGGCAAGCTTTTCGGAGCTTTTTTGTTTTCCCTCTATGCACATGGATATTATCTTTGCACCCTTCGGAACTTTTGAAAGTATGCGTTTACCCTCTTTTTCAAGCGTTGACAATATCTGCGCATCCGAAGGCATATCACCGAGCCTTTCCTCATCGACTTCAATTATCGAAAAATTACAGAACCCTTTCAATCTCTTTGCATACTCATCACAAGCGGCTGTCCAGTACTTTTCTTTAAGCCTGCCCACACAAATAATATTTACACTTATCATATATCCATCTCCCTACAAAAATACCGCACATATCGTCATCTGACGCTGTGCGGTCATTATCAGTATATTATACTTCCCGATGTATATTTTTCGGGTACGACTGAAAGCATGAAATCAATATCCTGTTTCATGCGGTTCTGTTCAAGAAGTGAAAGAGAAGCTCGTTTGGCAAGCTCGGGAAAATTATTTTCCCTGCTGAGATGTGCGAGGAAAAGTCTTGTTGTACCCGAAGAAACAAGCTTAACGGCTGTTTTTGCACAAAGCTCATTTGAAAGATGTCCCCTTTCGGAAAGTATTCTCTGTTTAAGCACATACGGATAAGGACCGACTTTCAGCATACCTATATCATGGTTTGATTCAAGCACTACCGTATCGCATCCACGCACAGAAGATAATATCTCATCTGTAATTATACCCGTATCAGTCGCAAAAGCAGTACGCCTGCCGTCGCTGCTTTCAACAGTAAATCCAAAGCCCTCACAGCAGTCATGTGAGATA
>JBGVAQ010000324.1:0-1608 GCA_045224775.1 Acutalibacteraceae bacterium
TGTAGTATATTATTGCTTAATCCAAATGAATATTATAAATTTAGGAATTCTTGCTCACATTGATGCAGGAAAAACTTCCGTAACCGAGAATCTGCTGTTTGCCAGTGGAGCAACGGAAAAGTGCGGCCGTGTGGATAATGGTGACACCATAACGGACTCTATGGATATAGAGAAACGTAGAGGAATTACTGTCCGGGCTTCTACGACATCTATTATCTGGAATGGAGTGAAATGCAATATCATTGACACTCCGGGACACATGGATTTTATTGCGGAAGTGGAGCGGACATTCAAAATGCTTGATGGAGCAGTCCTCATCTTATCCGCAAAGGAAGGCATACAAGCGCAGACAAAGTTGCTGTTCAGTACTTTACAAAAGCTGCAAATCCCGACAATTATATTTATCAATAAGATTGACCGTGCCGGTGTGAATTTGGAGCGTTTGTATATGGATATAAAAACAAATCTGTCGCAAGATGTCCTGTTTATGCAAACTGTTGTCGATGGATCGGTTTATCCGGTTTGCTCCCAAACATATATAAAGGAAGAATACAAAGAATTTGTATGCAACCATGACGACGATATATTAGAACGATATTTGGCGGATAGCGAAATTTCACCGGCTGATTATTGGAATACGATAATCGCTCTTGTGGCAAAAGCCAAAGTCTATCCGGTGCTACATGGATCAGCAATGTTCAATATCGGTATCAATGAGTTGTTGGACGCCATTTCTTCTTTTATACTTCCTCCGGCATCAGTCTCAAACAGACTTTCAGCTTATCTCTATAAGATAGAGCATGACCCCAAAGGGCATAAAAGAAGTTTTCTTAAAATAATTGACGGAAGTCTGAGACTTCGAGACGTTGTAAGAATCAACGATTCGGAAAAATTCATCAAGATTAAAAATCTAAAGACTATTTATCAGGGCAGAGAGATAAATGTTGATGAAGTGGGTGCCAATGATATCGCGATTGTAGAAGATATAGAAGATTTTCGAATCGGAGATTATTTAGGTGCTAAACCTTGTTTGATTCAAGGATTATCTCATCAGCATCCCGCTCTCAAATGCTCCGTCCGGCCAAATAAGCCCGAAGAGAGAAGCAAGGTGATATCCGCTCTGAATACATTGTGGATTGAAGACCCGTCTTTGTCCTTTTCCATAAACTCATATAGTGATGAATTGGAAATCTCGTTATATGGTTTGACCCAAAAGGAAATCATACAGACATTGCTGGAAGAACGATTTTCCGTAAAGGTCCATTTTGATGAGATCAAGACTATCTACAAAGAACGACCTATAAAAAAGGTCAATAAGATTATTCAGATCGAAGTACCACCCAACCCTTACTGGGCCACAATAGGGCTGACTCTTGAACCCTTACCGTTAGGGGCAGGGTTGCAAATCGAAAGTGACATCTCCTATGGTTATCTGAACCATTCTTTTCAAAATGCCGTTTTTGAAGGGATTCGTATGTCTTGCCAATCTGGTTTACATGGATGGGAAGTGACAGATCTGAAAGTAACTTTTACTCAAGCCGAGTATTATAGCCCGGTAAGTACACCTGCTGATTTCAGACAGCTGACCCCTTATGTCTTCAGGCTGGC
>JBGVAQ010000325.1:0-3105 GCA_045224775.1 Acutalibacteraceae bacterium
TTGCTATGATGCTCAGATACTCGCTTGATGAGCCGAAAGCTGCTGATGCTATCGAAACTGCCGTTTCCGAGGTACTCAAAACAACAAGAACTCCCGATATATACACAGAGGGAACAAGAAAAGTATCTACCTCAGAAATGGGCGACGCAGTTTGTGCACTCATATAAACGTCCTGTTTATATTCTGTTGACAGAGGTGAAAAAACAAATATGGATGGAAATTCTGAAAGACTTGTACTTGCTCTCACACTTCTTCTTGCAGGCTTTATAATCGTCTTTGTAGTGCTTGTACTCCTTATAATAATAATCACATTGTACGGAAAGATCATACAGGCTGCTCAGGGTGCAAACGCAAAACGCAGGGAAAAAACAAAAAAGGTAGTTGTTGATACAGAAAAGCTCCCCGAACAGAAAGCCCCTGTAGTTTTCGGCGGCAGCGATGACGAGATCCCCGGTGAGATAATAGCTGTAATAGCAGCGGCAGTTGACGCAATGTACGGAAACAATACCCACAAGAAAATACGTTCGGTTAAACGCTCAGGCAATTCCCGTTCCGCATGGGGACGTGCAGGTATTGCAGAAAATACAAGACCGTTCTGATCGGAATTTAACGGAAAGGAAGAAAAACGATGGATATTTTCTCTCAGCTCGGCAATATAATTGTCGAACTGTACAACTCATCGGGACTTGCTACCCTTCACTGGGAAAACTATGTTATGATATTAATATCATTCGTCCTGATGTATCTTGCGATAAAAAAGCAGTACGAACCGCTGCTTTTGCTGCCTATCGCATTCGGTATGATGCTCGTTAATATTTTCCCTGCAATAATGGGAAATCCTTCAACACAGCTTATGACATACGATCAGGTGATAGCAAACGGTCTTGATCCTGCATCATATACAACCTCTACACAGCTTCTGACAAAAGCTCAGGCAATAGCCGGCGGTCTTGATCCTAACCTTCTCAAAACCGTTACACTCCATGACGGCTCAACCTTCTATCAGGCAGTATATTATAACGTCACGGAAAACGGCGGTCTGTTCTACTATCTCTATCAGGGCGTACATCTGGGTATTTTCCCGCCGCTCATTTTCCTTGGTATAGGTGCGATGACAGACTTCGGTCCGCTTATTGCAAATCCAAAGAGCTTCATTCTCGGTGCAGCTGCACAGATAGGTATATTCATAACATTTATCGGTGCTATACTCTTGGGCTTCAAAACAAACGAGGCAGGTTCAATAGCAATAATCGGCGGTGCAGACGGTCCTACGGCTATTTTCGTAACTTCAAAGCTCTCCCCCGAACTTTTAGGCCCGATAGCTGTTGCGGCATATTCATATATGGCACTCGTTCCGATAATACAGCCGCCTATCATGCGTCTGCTTACGACTAAAAAGGAACGTTCTATTGTTATGGGACAGCTCCGCCCCGTATCAAAGCTTGAAAAGATAATATTCCCGATAGTCGTTGTAGTACTTGTAGCAATACTTCTCCCCGATGCAGCTCCCCTTGTAGGTATGCTCATGCTCGGAAATCTGTTCAAGGAAAGCGGAGTTGTTGACAGAATAGCAAAGACTGCTCAGAATGAGCTTATGAATATAGTAACAATATTCTTAGGCGTAACAGTCGGTGCAACAGCAAGCGGAACACTTTTCCTTACGCCAAAAACTCTCGGCATAATTGCACTCGGACTTATAGCTTTCTGTCTTGGTACAGCCTGCGGTGTAGTTTTCGGAAAGATAATGTGCTGGGCAACAAAGGGCAAGGTAAATCCGCTTATCGGTTCGGCAGGTGTATCGGCAGTTCCTATGGCTGCACGTATATCCCAAAAGGTCGGTCAGGAGGAAAATCCTGCAAACTTCCTGCTCATGCATGCTATGGGACCTAACGTTGCCGGCGTTATCGGTTCGGCAGTCGCAGCCGGTGTGCTCATCAGCGTACTCAAATAATTCATAATGCATAATTCATAATGCATAATTATAATTATATCAGCCGTCAGATCATCTGGCGGCTTTTTTATTACTCGTAAATTATTTATACAAAGTAAAACGATGATGTTGATTTTTTTAGAGAATAATGCTATAATGTAAAATACCGAAGTATCTTAAAAAAGCAGGAAATGGAGGTAATTTTTTATGAAACGGAAAGGTATTTTCAGTAAATTCACAGCATCGGTAATGTCCGCTCTTATAGTATTGGGCGGCGCTTCGGCTGCACAGCCATTTGCACCGGTAATATTTGACGGAATAACCGTATCGGCAGATGACACAATACCTCTGACAAATATGTCAGAGCTTGAAAAGTCATCGGTTATGAAAGGTAAAAAGGCTGTTATTGACCTTGCCGCAGAAGGCGGCAGCGGAGAATATAAATATTCCGTATTCTACAGACGCAGTTCTGTCAGCAAATGGACAACCGCTGTAACTGATACCACAGAATCAACTGTAAGCATAACAGCAAAATATGCGGAAGAATACACAATATCCATAAAAGCTGTTGACTCGGCAGGAAATGTACAGAAGAAATATCTTACACTCAATGTTGTTGACCTTCTTCAGAACAACTCAGAACTTGAACAAACAGAAGTTGTTAAAGGAACAGATGCCATTGTCGATCTTTCGGCAATCGGCGGCAGCGGTGAATATACATATTCTGTATATTACAAACGCAGCTCTGCAAGCAAATGGACAACAGCTGTAACTAATACCACAGAATCATTTGTCAGAATAATAGGTAAATCCGAGGGCGAATATGAGGTATCAGTAAAAGCTGTTGACTCACTCGGAAACAGTAAAAAGAAAACCCTTGCATTCAATGTTATCGACACACTCCGGAACAACTCCGAACTTGAACAAACAGAAATTGTTAAAGGAACAGATGCCATTGTTTACCTTAATGCAGAAGGTGGCAGCGAAGATTATAAATTTTCAGTATACTACAAACGCAGTTCTGCAAGCAAATGGACAACCGCTATAACCGATACCAAAGAACAATTTGTCAGAATACTTGGTAAATCCGAAGGAGAATATCAGGTATCAGTAAAGGTTACCGACTCAGCAGGAACTGTCAACAAAAAATATCTTACGTTCAATGTTATTGACAC
>JBGVAQ010000326.1:0-2989 GCA_045224775.1 Acutalibacteraceae bacterium
TTTTTGCGGTACTCGTTCATCGTCTTATCCGTTTTTTCAACGGCATCCCATTTATTAACAACGATTATACACGCTTTTCCCGATTCATGTGCAAGACCTGCTATTTTTGAATCCTGCTCGGTAAAGCCGACTGTGGCATCTATCATCACAAGACAGACATCACTGCGTTCTATCGCCATTTTTGCGCGTATGATACTGTACTTTTCAATAGTATCATCAACACGGCTGTTTCTTCTTAAACCTGCCGTATCAGTGATCCTGAAATGTCCGTATTTGTTTTCTATAAAGGTATCTATACTGTCACGTGTCGTACCTGCTATATTTGATACGATACATCTTTCCTCACCGGTTATTTTATTTACGAGTGAGGATTTTCCCGCATTCGGTCTGCCTATTATCGCAACGCTTACGATATCATCCTCATCATCACTTTCATCATCTTCGGGAAGATATTCAAAAACTGCATCGAGCAGATCACCCGTACCGTGACCGTGTACGGAAGAAACCCTTATCGGATCGCCAAGTCCCAGATTATAGAACTCATAGAAAGCGGGATCGGGTTCACCGACTCTGTCACACTTATTGACACACAGCACTACAGGTCTGCCGCTTTTCTGGAGCATCATAGCGACCTCGTGATCTGTTGCGACAACTCCGCCGGTAAGATCAGTTACAAGTATTATAACATCGGCAGCTTCTATTGCAAGCTGAGCCTGTCTTCTCATTTGTTTGAGTATGATATCTTCGGAATAGGGTTCTATACCGCCCGTATCCACAAGTGATATCTTTTTTCCTCTCCATTCGCATTCCCCGAATATTCTGTCACGGGTAACGCCGGGAGTATCGTTTACAATAGCGACACGCTGACCTATGAGCTTATTGAAAAGCGTAGATTTACCCACATTTGGTCTGCCGACTATTGCAACAACCGGTCTTGCCATACTTTCCACTCTCCCTTCTTCTGATACATAAAGTAAAAAAGAGAAGGATCGCTCCTCCTCTGTTTCGGTGTAGACCTTACGGGCAATTAAGCCTCTGTTTTGATTACTTCTCTGCCGTTGTACATGCCGCAGTTTGTGCATACTCTGTGTGCAAGCTTGTACTCACCGCAGTTGGAGCATCTTGTAAGAGCAGGAGCCTGAAGCTTCCATACTGCCGAACGTCTCTTGTCTCTTCTTGCTTTAGAAGTTTTTCTCTTTGGTACTGCCATTGTAATTGACCTCCTTGAATATAAAGTACTGAAAATCATTCATCTGACAGGAGCTGTTTAAGCACTGCCAGTCTCGGATCCGTTTCCCTTGTATTGCAGGTACAGGAGCCTTCATTCAGATTTTTTCCGCACTTTGGACACAAGCCCTTACAGGATTCCTTACAAAGGAACTTTGACGGAAGTTCCAAAAGAACATCATCTCTCAGCAGAGCGTCAGTATCGAGCTTATAGTCAGGTGCTTCAATATGATCGTCACCGCTTTCATCGGAAAGCTGTTCAACGATTATATGACGGAATTTATAGGCATAGCTTCTGTCTGCGGCTTTTGCACATCTGTCACATTCAAAGCGATATGTAAAGCTGACATCAGCCTCAAACTCAACAAGACCTGCCCTGTTTCTGATGGTTATATCAGCCTCAACAGGAGGGACAAAGCCTGTTTTGCCATAGCTGCCGCTGCCCATATCGACTTCTGTATGCAGTGCAATACGTTCATTCTCGCCTAAAAATATTCTTTTCAGATCAAGGATCATAAACTCACCTCAACAGAATGTTTTTAAAAAGCCATATTTTATTATAATAGTCATCGGCTGTTTTGTCAATAGCTTTTTAAAAATTCTTGACATGTCATTCTGTCTCCAGCCTTGATATCCTGCTTTTTCCAAGAACATAGAATGCATTCTTGTCACAGCAGCAGAGCTTTTTTGAATCGAGCGGTACAGATACACGTCCTAAAGGCTTGCCGTTGAAGTTGTATGAAGTTATCCTGTCTGCAAAAAGTGCCGCCGGTTTTTCTTCATATATATCAAGTGATATTATCTTGTCACGTGTTTCTATTTCATCCTTTTGCTCACCGTCAGCCTTGACTGTAAGTATATTACAGTCCCTTCCGTCAGGATTTGCCGAAAGTGAGAGAAGCATACCGTAATCACGTTTGAGATTATATGTTGTAAGCGTCCTTGATGAATAATCTATATCTGTTTTCTGTCCTTCGTCTACATTTATGAAGCATGCCTTCTTATCTCCGACAGCCACAGCATTTCCGCTGTCAAGATATTTTACATCATAGATATAAACGTCATCAAATTCATATTTCTGCAGATATGAGCTTTGTCTGAAATCAAGTATATAGATAACTGATATCATCTCGCCGTTTCTTGCCGACATGCCTGACAGTACTGCTCTTGTGCCGTTATTGTTCAGCGAGACCGTATTCACATAATAATCTGCAAAGGCATACTCATATTTTTCAAGATTATCAGTTCTGTACGCCGTAAGCTTTGAAAGATAGTCATCACTTCTTGTCAGCAGAGCATATATACCGTTCGCCGCCACATCAGCCGCATATATCTTCTTTGTTGATGATGAGCTGTATATCTGGTTGTCACGGTCGAATACGGTATAGCCTGTCGCATCGGTATTGTATATTATCCCGTATCCGCCGTTTACGCTCAGAACGGGACTTGCATATGAATGCTGGTTTTCCTGATACTTTCCAGCATTGTTATTAAGAACGGCAAGAGTAGTATCACTGCAGTAAACAGGCACACCTTTTATCAGGTCGAAATTGCCCGTTTCCACAACCGAACCCGTGAACGATATCGGATAGCCGTCACCGTCAGTCTTTCCCAGAACGTCATACTGGAACCAGTGAGCGATATTATCGGGCGTAAGCTTATCAATATTCATAACCGCTATTACAGCCGCAACGGAAAGGAACAGTATAAGAAATATCTTTATAAACTTTCCCGTTATATTGCTCGGTTCAGGCTCATTATA
>JBGVAQ010000327.1:0-5627 GCA_045224775.1 Acutalibacteraceae bacterium
GGTTTGAGAAATTCCAGTAATCGTGTTGAAAAAGCAAACGATCTTGTCGTTGCTCAAAGACAAAAGCATAATGGCATGAGTTGGTCAACCACCGGAAGTGGTGCGTTGGCTCAGATTACTGCACTCATTGTTAATGATGAACTTGCTTCTTGGTTAAATGAACGCATGATTCCTGCCTATTCTACTGCTGCCTAATTTCCAACCGCTCAGGTAGAAATTTTTTATAAAAATTTTGGCTGCCGCACATTAAGTACAGCAGCCTTTAATAAATTATGCATTATGAATTATGCATTATGAATTGAAATTTATTTGCCGACGCAGAAATGGGAGAATACCTTGTCAACTACGGCTTCGGTTACACGTTCACCTGTAAGCTCAAGAAGGTAGTTTATAGCGTCCTCGATTATTACGGTTACAGCATCAAGAGTTATTCCGGAAGAAAGAGCGGTTATTGCTTCATTGAGTGATTCCATAGCGGACTGTGCTGAACGGTGCTGACGTTCTGTTGCAAGTATGCCCTGTGATGCGTCAAGCTCAGCTGTGCCGATTATATCGGCAACCTGTTTTTCAAGCTCGGCTGTACCTTCGCCCGAAAGTGCGGATATGAATATAACGTGCTTTATCTTGCTTTGTATATAATCCGTGTCAAGCTGTTTTTCGAGGTCTGTTTTGTTGATTATCGCAAGTGACGGTGCATCTGAAAGGAGTTCAATAAGTTCCTTGTCATCATCGGATAACGGTCTTGACGAATCGAACACAGCAAGTACAAGCCCGGCTTTGAGTATCCTGTCCTTTGCACGTTCGACACCTATTTTTTCAACGGGATCATCTGTTGAGTGTATTCCGGCGGTGTCTGAAAGTCTGAGCGGTATTTCACCAAGCATTACTGTTTCCTCGATAACATCTCGTGTTGTTCCGGGTACGTTTGTAACGATAGAACGTTCACAGCCGGAAAGCAGATTCATTATCGTTGACTTTCCTACATTCGGACGTCCGGCGATAACTGTTTCTACACCTTCACGCATTATCTTTCCAGTGTCATAGGTTCTGAGCAGAGCGGAAAGTTCATCTCTGCATACGGAAAGGGAGGAGGTAAGATTATCCGTATCTACTTCGGGAATATCCTCTTCGGGATAGTCAGCCCATGCGGAAAGGTGTGCGGCGGTATTTATGAGTGTGTCACGAACCGAGTCTATACGCTGACGAAGTTTTCCTTCCATACATGAAAGTGCTGCCCTTGCAGACTGTGAGCCTTTTGCGGAAATTATATCCATAACGGCTTCTGCTTCGGTAAGACCTAACTTTCCGTTGAGGAAAGCACGTTTTGTAAATTCGCCTGCCTCGGCAGGAACAGCGCCGTTTTTTAATACGGCACGAAGTACTCTTTTTGTTACATACAGACCGCCGTGACAGGATATTTCCGCAACGTCCTCGCCTGTATAGCTGTGGGGTGCACGAAAGACAAGAACAACGGCTTCATCAATAAGTTCATCACCGTCATATATTTTTCCGTAGGCGGCAGTATATCCTTTAAGCTGGGAAAGCTTTTTTCCCGATACAGAAACAAATATCTTATCTGCTGTTGCTATTGCATTTTCTCCCGATATCCTTATAACACCAAGACCGCCGATACCGTTTGCGGTCGAAATGGCAGCGATTGTTTTTTCCATAGTTTATCTCTCCGTTTATAATTGATAATATGATTATATCATAACTGTTAATGGCTGACAATAAGGATAAAATATTACTTTATATTAATGGATTTATTGATATTCGTTTTTGTTCGTGATATAATAGAGTGGTGAAAAAAATGATTGAATCATTAATGATGTTTCACGTGAAACATTCCGCAGATAAGATCTGCTATGGGAGGTAAAGGATTTGGGAAAGGTAATTGCAGTTACAAATCAGAAGGGCGGAGTAGGAAAAACTACAACCGCAGTAAATACAGCGGCAGGTGTTGCAAAGCTGGGAAAAAAGGTGCTGCTCATAGATATTGATCCTCAGGGCAATGCAACAAGCGGTGTTGGTATTGATAAGCGCAGCATAAAGTATTCCTCGTATGATGTAATGATAAACGAGGTAAAGGCTGAGGACGCTATTGTAAATACTAATTTTCAGGGACTTGATGTAATAGGTGCGAGCATGGATCTTGCGGCAGCCGAGCTGGAGCTTGTCGAGATAGAACACCGTGAAGCAAGACTTAAAAATGCTCTTGTGCTTGTAAAGAGTAACTATGATTTTATATTTATAGACTGTCCTCCGTCACTCGGACTTATAACAACAAATGCATTCTGTGCGGCAGATACTCTGCTTGTACCGATACAGCCCGAATATTATGCACTTGAAGGACTGTCGCAGCTTATGAATACTGTAAGGAAGGTAAAGCGCAGCTATAATCAGTATCTTGATATAGAGGGCGTACTTCTTACAATGTATGACGGCAGACTTAATCTTACACAGCAGGTAGTTGAAGAAGTAAAGAAGTTCTTTCCGAGAAAGGTATTTTCGGCTGTCATACCGAGAGGTGTAAGACTTTCCGAAGCACCGAGCTTTGGTATGCCTATAATGTATTTTGATAAATCATGTAAGGGAACAGCTGCATATATGGCACTTTCCGAGGAGATAATAAAAAACAATAAGTAAGGAGGCAAAGATAAATGGCATTTAAACGCGGCGGATTGGGAAAGGGGCTTGACGCACTTTTTATGGAAAACGATGCGGAAAACTCCGCAGGGACCGTCACTCTGAAAATATCCGAGATAGAGCCGAACCGTTCACAGCCACGCCATGATTTCAATGAAGAAAGTCTTAGAGAGCTTGCGGATTCAATCGCAGTTCACGGAGTATTGCAGCCTTTGCTTGTACGTCCTTTACCGGAGGGCGGATACCAGCTTGTCGCAGGTGAAAGACGCTGGAGAGCAAGCCGCATGGCAGGACTTTTTGAAGTTCCTGTTATAATACGTGAGCTGAGCGATTCCGAAACAATGCAGATATCAATGATAGAAAATCTGCAAAGAGAAAACCTCAACCCCGTAGAAGAAGCACTCGGTTATAAAACACTTATAGACGAATATGGCTTTACTCAGGATGAGTTATCAAAAACTGTCGGCAAGAGCAGACCTGTTATAACGAATGCGCTCAGACTTTTAAAGCTCAGACAGGAAATACTTGATATGCTCAAAGAAGGCGAAATAACCACAGGTCATGCAAGGGCACTTCTTTCAATAGACGATTCTGACGAACAGTTAAGGATAGCACAGCTTATAGTAAAGAATGATCTTACTGTAAGGGATATCGAGAGGATATCAAAGACATTGAATGAGCAGAAAAAAGAACGTCAGAATACGGAAACACATAAACGCAGTACGTTTTTTGACGAGGTGGAGCTTTCACTCAATGAACATCTTAGCCGTAAGGTAAAAGTCGTTAACGGTAAAGACAGCGGAGGTGTTCTACAGATAGAATTTTACAGTGAGGAAGACCTCAGCGAGCTTGCCGCATATTTTAACAGGGAACAGTAAAAATAAATATGGAATATTGTTTTCTGTTGTGGTATAATAATATAGTCAAAAAATCATGCATTTAATTTCAGGAGGAATGAAAAATGATAGACATTAAATATCTCAGAGAAAAACCCGATGAGATCAAAGCAAGGATCAGGAAAAGAGAAATGGATCTTGACAGCATTGTTGACGAGATAATTGCTGTAGATGCTGAAAAGCGTGAGCAGATGGGCAAGGTCGAGGCAATGAAGGCTGAGCAGAACGCTGCAAGTAAGCAGATACCTCAGATCAAGAAAGCCGGCGGCGATGCAAGCGAGATAATGGCAAAGATGAAGGAGCTTGTTGCTCAGATAAAGGACGGCGATGTAAAGATCGCCGAGCTTGAAGAAAAACAGACTTCACTTCTTCTTTCACTGCCGAACCTTCCCGATGATGATGTATGCGCAGGCGGTAAAGAGCAGAATGAGCCTGTACGTTATTTCGGTGAGAAGCCGAAGTTTGACTTCCAGATGAAGAACCATGTAGAGCTTTGCGAAAGTCTTGGTATGATAGACTATCAGAGAGGCGCAAAGATCGCAGGTGCAGGAAGCTGGCTGTACAGAGGCTGGGGTTCAAGACTTGAATGGGCACTTCTCAACTTCTTTATAAACGAGCATATCAATGACGGTTACGAGTTCATTCTTCCGCCGCACATGCTCGGCTATCAGTGCGGTTATGTTGCAGGACAGTTCCCGAAATTCACTGATGAAGTTTACTGGATAAAGAATCCTACAAGCAATGACGAGAAATTCATGCTCCCGACAGCCGAAACAGCTCTTGTAAATCTCCACAGAGATGAGATAATCCCGATAGAAGAGCTTCCCAGAAAGTATATCGCATATACACCATGCTATCGCCGTGAAGCAGGCAGCTATCGTTCCGAGGAAAGAGGAATGATAAGAGGTCACCAGTTCAACAAGGTTGAGATGGTACAGTACACTGAGGATGATAAATCAGATATCGCATTTGAGGAGCTTGTAGGCAAGGCTGAAAAGCTTGTACAGGAGCTTGGACTTCACTACCGTTTGAGCAAGCTTGCAGCAGGTGACTGCTCATTCTCAATGGCAAGAACTTACGATATAGAAGTATGGATACCCAGCATGGAGATATACAAGGAAGTAAGTTCCGCTTCAAACGCACGTTCATATCAGGCTCGCAGAGGAAACGTAAGATACAGAGGCGAGGACAAGAAGATGCACTTTGCACACACCCTTAACGCATCAGGTCTTGCAACAAGCCGTGTTATCCCTGCAATCGTTGAGCAGTACCAGAACGCAGACGGTTCTGTAACAGTTCCGGAAGTTCTCCGCCCCTACATGGGAATAGACGTTATCAAAAATTCATAATTCATAATGCATAATGCATAATTAACAGGTACAGTTACTCGTATGAGTGACTGTACCTGATTTTTTTTTTTTTTTGGCTGATTTTTCAACATTACATTAAGTTTTGGTTGAAAAAAATATTTTTAGAAAAGTTTTCAACCAAACAGCAGCGAATAGTTGAAAACTTTGTCGGAAATTCGGTTTTACAATCACCGATTGTATATAATACAAATAATTATACTGATAGTATAATACATATAGTATAAACATATTAATAATATCCTTTAAGTAGTATATATACAAATAGTATAATATACGATTAGTATATTAGCTTAATGGCTCCCTCTGTGAGGGAGCTGTCAGCTATGCTGACTGAGGGAGTTATAACTTTTGGTCAGGATAGTAACAGCGAAGCGGAAAGAGGAAGATATATTTACAATTTTGGATTAAGCCATAGCGAAGCATTTCACAATTTGAACTGTAAATTTATGTTAACTAAAAGTGCGCTCTGTGGGAAACTGCGTGGAGAACTCCCTCCGGCACTTCGTGCCACCTCCCTCTCTGAGGGAGGCTTATATTTATTATACAAATTGTACATTAACTGTGGATATTACGGTCAGAATACAAATTGTATAAAAGAAATGCTTGATTTTTCAGGAATTAAATGTTATAATCTAATAGTCGTTTGAGGCGATGTAAAAAAAGTTGGTGTTGATGACGTTGA
This sequence comes from Acutalibacteraceae bacterium, assembly GCA_045224775.1. Taxonomy (GTDB): domain Bacteria; phylum Bacillota; class Clostridia; order Oscillospirales; family Acutalibacteraceae; genus UBA1213. Next base: position 5,595 of record JBGVAQ010000327.1, read on the forward strand.
GGGTCCACCCGTTCCCATACCGAACACGGAAGT
>JBGVAQ010000328.1:0-3791 GCA_045224775.1 Acutalibacteraceae bacterium
TGGCACTGCGGCGGAGCTTGACCTGCAAGGTATCCGCAGAGAGTATGTCAACAGAGGTATTACCTTCCTTGCGGCGGCTATCGGTGATGACAAACCGGCTATCAAGCGTTGCTACGGCGAAGGAGCTTTCCTTGACATCACAGACCTGAAAGCCTTTCCGACAACGATAGCAAAGATTATCGCAAGGTATGCGTTAGAATGACAGATCATATTTGAATAAACCATCAACAACAAAACCGCCGGCAAAGCAGGAAATAAAACCCGTTTTGCCGGCGGTAGTTTTTATTCAGGACATTATTGTTTGTCTGTAAAGATCGAAATAATCGTTCTTACCGACACCGCTTACTAAAGTAACATTATAATCAAAATCATTGTCAACAACATCATAGGTGAAGCCTTGCTGATAGAAGATCACCTGCCCGCAGGTTTCACCTTTTTCAGTGATGCAGCTTCCGTGGCACTTGATCGTATCTGTGATGAATCCGTCATAAACTACACACATCATTGCAAGAGCATCGCAATTGCTTACACGTCCTCTCGATTGGTTATTGTTGTAAAACTCCCTTAGCTTGGAAAACGAAGAGGTTACAAATTCTCCAATACGATTGGTGTCACGGAGCTCATCAAACTGTGCGTCAGTCCACATGGCGTCTCCGCCGCACATATCAAGTCCGACCACGGTGATCGGTATACCGGAATCCAGCATGATCTTATAAGCGTGAGGGTCATGGTATACGTTGAATTCCGCTACAGGGGAAGCATTTCCCACACCGAGACCGGAGGCTCCCAACGACCAGATCATCTTCACTTTTTTCATTGTATCGGGATCACGTTCGATTGCCTTTGCAATATTCGTTGCCGGTCCAATCGCAACGATCTCGATCTCATTCGGATTCTGACTGACAGTCTCTAATATAAAGTCAACAGCATCCTTGTCCTGAGCGCTTCCTTTCGGATGTATCAGATCCATATCTCCCATACCGTCAGTGCCGTATACGCTGAATGCGTTAATCTTTTCACCGTTGAGATTATCGGAGGAGCCCTTATATACAGGTGCGTCACAGCCTGCAAGCTCCAGTGCGGCAAGAGCGTTTTTGACAGCCTGATCCAGATCGACATTTCCCGCCAGAGTGGTAATGCCCAGAATATCAAGATTTCCGCTTTTTGCTGCAAGTATCAGTGCAGAGGCATCATCACCGCCGGTATCGGTGTCAATAATGACTTTCCGTCTGGTGGAAAGAGTATATTTCTGTAGCGTCTGAGATTCTGTTTGCTGTGATCCTTCCTGCTGCTTTTCAGGAGCAGAGCAAGCCGCAAATGATATTGCTATCATAAAGCAGAGTATCATCAAAATAGTTTTTTTAATTATCCGTATGGTTTTCATAATGGATCACCATTTTTTCTGTGTATTTATATTCCCGCAGTATTATTGCCAACAGATTATTTTCTTGTCACATTCTCGCCGTAGATGGTTGTCCAGTCATTTTTCATAGAAACGGCGGTATATCCGTTTTCCTCGCAGTCTGTGCGCATCTTGTCGGCTTTTTCTACGTTGCCGTTTTCGCGTTCGGTGTCGTCGCAGCAGAGCATGAAAGCAGCGCTCTTGTACTTGTTGTTACTGATAGTGAAGTTCGCCATAGCGAAGTCGCCGCTGCTGTTGCCGAAGGCAAGAACAGGCTGCACGCCGATCTCCTGCTGGATGACAGTCACCTTATTAGTCTTGAGATTCTTGATAAGGAACTCGCCGCCAGTGACAAGCTTGTCGTCCTTAGAGAAGGTGTATTCCAGACCGGTCTTGTCACCCTGACCGCTTGCAACTAAGCTTTCATCGGAGCCGATCATCTGTGAGAGTGGGATGTTCACCGTACCCTCAGCAAGTCCGCGTGTGATAAGTCTGTCAGTACCGCTGACGATATATACCTTGAAGCCGTTTTCCTGTAAGTAATCTACGACCTGGAGCATAGGCTTGTAGAATGACTGACCGTTTGTGATGTTGTTGTAGCCGTCCATGGGCTGATCTCTGTATGCCTTGACATAGGCATCAAATTTGGCAGGCGTCATGCCCTTGAAGGCGGTAGCAACAGCAGTGCCGTGCTTTACATCCAGTCCGCTGGGATATGTGCCTGTCTCAAAATACTCCTTGATGATGGCAGCTGTTGCCTTTTCTTCGTCGCTTGCCTTGTCCTTGTAATCCGGGTCTTCCATGACACGGTGATAGAGCAGCTTGTGGTCAAAGTAGCCGGGGTCTGTCTCACAGCAGAGAGTTCCGTCCATATCGAATACGGCAATACGTCTTTCAACGGGGATGAAATCTGCACTGTTCTCATCGGTTATAGCCTTGATATAAGCTGTCAGCTCGGATTTCAGAGGAGCAGTTTCCGTCCAGAGGGAAAGTGCATCGGTTTTTGTGTCCGTTTCGACCTTTTTGATCGCGTCATCCACATTCTTTGCAAGCTCCATTCCTTGGAAGTCTGTGTTATCCGATAGTTTCATATCGAAGCTCGGTGTAATATCCAGTTCTGCTTTTGCTTCTTTGAATGAGAGCTCCAGTATATGTCCGCCCTTTGTTCTGTCGTCTGAAATGAAATGGAAGTGCCAGCCCGATGCATTCAGTCCGCTCATATAATCCGGACAGTAAAGACCTACAACCGTGCCGTTAATATTTTCATAGGTGAATTCACGCTGATCTGTTTCAAGAGCCTTATCAAGAGACTTGTACGGTTTTTCCTGCTTCAGCTCACTGCGCACCAGCATTTTATCAAAAGTACCACTGACCTTGACGACATAAAACATATTCTTGCCATTGTCATTGACGGTCTTGTCAAGCTCCGATTTGAACGTTGCCATATCGTTTATGCCGCTCATTTCAACAGCAAGATCCTTGTCAAAAAAGGTAACATTTGAGAAAGGAACTGTCTCGGTATCTGCGGCTACCTGTACGCTGCCGTCACCCAAAGCCTGATATACCGTTCCGTCAAGTACGATCATCTCACCGTTTACGCCTTCAAAGGTGCCTATACCGATATCTCCGTGTTCCTTCAGCTCGCTGACGGGAATAATACCGTCATAATAGCCCTGTGTCAGCGACTGCAAAAGCGCTACCTGATAGACAGTTTCTCTGTCCCGAGAGGACGTAACTGTTTCAGCTTGCTGAGCCGGCTGACCGGAACAGGCTGACAGAGAGAGCAGCATTCCGGCTGTTAACAGAATGGCTGTTTTCCGGCGGACATTGTTTTTTTTCTGTTTGGTTTTCATTGTTATCCATCCTTTTGATATTATTTTATATGAACCCGAAGCAGGATATGTAGCCCGGGTTTATTCCGCTCTTATTCTCCGTACCTCAGTTTGATTGAAGCACGCTCTTTTTCCTTATGTGCTTCATCAGAATGATCAGATAGATCACCAGCATGATAAATGCTGCGGCAACTCCTGCGGTATATGATATGGTCTGACCGAGTCTGAATCCTTCCTGCGCAATAAGGATATATGTGAGGCTCACACCTGTCATAAAAACCGCAGGCAGTGCAGTGAGCAGGGAGCCGAATCTGTATTTTCCCTCTTTCAGCAGATAAGCCGTAGCTACCCACAGAGCTATCATCGCTAAGGTCTGATTGCTCCAAGAGAAGTAGCGCCATACGATCTGGAACCCATTGTCATTGACGATGGCAAACCATGTCAGTAAACCTCCGGCAACAAGAAGCGGTATCGTTATCAGCAAAATGTTTTCTTCAAAAGTCTGATCGTTACAGAAAAACTCCATATATTTCGGTACACCGCCCGTAACGGAGTAT
>JBGVAQ010000329.1:0-4602 GCA_045224775.1 Acutalibacteraceae bacterium
GCAAGCTGCCGGATATACCGATGTGGAGCGTGGAGAGCGTGGCAGCACCGAGGAACATCTGACCGTTACTCAGTTTAAGGTGCAAGCCGAAACCCAGCGTCTGGAAGCTGTGACGGCACGGGCAGACCAAGCGGAACAGGCATTGGCGGATACCCAATCTGCTGTGGAGAAACAGGAAAAGAAGCTGAAAGCTCTGCAAAAGGAAACCAAGACTGCGAAGACGGTGGCAGTGACCGTGCAGGATATTGAAGCGATGGGTAAGAAAAATTCCTTCACCGGAAATGTCACCCTCACAGCAGACCAGTGCGATACCCTGAAACGATACGCCACAAACGGAATTATCTTCAATGCTGAGAATGAACGCCTGAAAGAAAAATTGGCTTCCGCTGTAAAATCCGCTTCCATCTGGAAACAGCGGCATGACGAACTGAACGAAAAATATAAAGAACTGAAAGAAAAAGCCCAGCCCTATCTGGATGCGTTGGAAATCGCAGCAGAACGGGTCAGGGCTTTTCTTTCTGCCATCCTCGCCAGAGGAAAGGAAACTCGTGAACACAAGGCTCCTGCCCGCAAGCACGGACGGGATATGGAAATATAAGAAAGGAATTATTTGTGCCTATGATGAATCAGAACCAGCAGGCAACGATCCTGCCTATCGACCGTAAAATGCTGCTTTCCATTCGGGAAGCGGCTGAATACAGCAATATCGGAATCAACAAGATTGACGAGATGCTGAAACAACCCAACTGTCCCTTTGTATTGTATGTAGGTACAAAGAAACTGGTCAAACGCAAGGCTTTTGAGGAATTTATCGAAGGGAGAGTTGCGATTTGATGAACAGAACAGGCAAAATTGGTGCGCACCAAAAACATCGAAATCTATTGAAAAAAAAGCACTTTCATGATAGAATGGAGTGTCGTGATGAACTCTCGTTTCCGGCACTCAGGAAAGGAGTTCATTAAATGGGCAAAAACTTAAAAGGCAAAGAAATTGGCAAAGGTATCTGCCAGAGAAAAGACGGAAAGTACGCCGCAAGATATACCGCAAAGGACGGCTCCCGCAAGGAAAAGCACTTTGACACACTTCCGGAAGCTCGCAACTGGCTGGCTGATGCGCAGTACGAAGATAAGCACGATGTTTGCAACACATCCTCCGAAATGACGGTGGATGCCTGGTTTGAGTTCTGGATCACCAATCTGATTGCGGATCTGGCTCCCAACACCCGGCGAAATTACCGGGAACGGTATCAAAAGAACATCCAGCCTGTTATCGGAAATATGCGCTTATGTGATGTCAAACCCATGCACTGCAAGATTGTCCTGAATCGGATGGAAGCCACTTATGCTGGCTCCACCATTCGGCAGGCGTATATTGCCATGGGAACCATGTTCCGAGCCGCAGTCATGAACGATATGCTTACAAAACATCCTATGGACGGGGTTCGTTATACGAAGCCCGTCCGGGCTGTGGATGACATCAAGTTCTTAACTGTGGAAGAACAGACGCTGTTTCTGGAAACCGCAAAACGCTCTCACAACTACAGACAGTATGTATTGCTGTTGGAGACCGGACTGCGCACTTCGGAAATGATCGGCTTGACTTGGGATGCGATTGACTGGAAGAAGCGGACACTGACTGTCAACAAGACCTTGGAATATCGCCACAGCGAAGGCATTTGGCGTGCTGGTCCTCCTAAGACAAAGACCAGCTACCGCACGATCCTGCTGACGAAGCGGGCATACGATGTATTGAAATCGTGCTACGATGAACGCTTCACCCGCAAAGAATCAGAACTGTTATCTCAGATTCTGGAATATGTGGATCGCCGGACAGGTCAGACAGAGTACCTTTGTATGCGAGATTTGGTGTTTATCAATTTCCGTACCGGAGAGCCTGCAAAAAACAGTTCCTATGACACCCATCTGTACAAGCTGTGCGATGAGGCGAAAATCAAGCGGTTCTGTATGCACGCTCTGAGACACACCTACGCTACCCGTGCGATTGAACGGGGCGTTATGCCGAAAGTCTTGCAGAAGCTGCTCGGTCATGCGAGCATTAAAACAACCATGGATCGTTATGTCCATGTCACCGACACATCCCTGACCAACGCCATCAAACTGTTCGAACAGGACACCAATGTGGCAAGTTAAAAATGGTGCGCTGCGAAAAATTGGTGCGGAATTGGTGCGGAGTGTGTCCCCAAAACCCGAAAAACCATTGAAAATAAAGGAGATTTAGAATATATGAAATTAGGTATCGTTGGATAAACAGCCTTTTCATATCTCTATATTCCTTCATAAACCTCAATAAATCCCATATTTTCGTACTTTTCCGTTATATAAATCCATGTACTTACATATAGTTTCATGGGCATTTGGTGCGGAATTGGTGCGGTCTATGGGAATCGATATTCGGGAAACGGGTTCATCACGACAGATTATTCATTTTGAAAATTAGAATCTGTAAGGAGATTACCACTGTGAACCGATTATTATCTTGTGAGTTTAATATCGACAATGCTTGTGTCGAGCTGAAATATGCAGACGGCAGCATGGTTTCCATTGACTGCACCGCCGTGGAGAACGAGGTGGCAGACAATATGTACCAGAGGTCAGAGCTGGACTGGCTGATTTACAACGATCCGGCAGCCTATGCGGATTTGATCCTCAACGGCGATACGGAAACCTACTTGAAAACTGTAACAGAATATAAACCTTTGGATTGATTGCCAAAGATAAAGCAAGCCGCCTGTGCGGGCATGAGAAATGCTCGTACAGGCGTTTTTTTTGTAGTGGATGTTGGCATAGAATTAGATTTCTAATCGCTTGACCGAATCGGTTATCGGTGCTATACTGTGAATAACCGAATCGGTCACTTGAAAGGAGAAATTAAATGGACAAATTTTTTGCACTAAGCGAGGAAAAGCAAATTACCATCATCAATGCGGCACTCCAGTGCTTTGGTAAGTTTGGATATGATAAGGCTTCTGTCAACGATATTGCTGTAACGGCGCATATTTCAAAGGCATCCGTATTTCAGTACTTTGGCAACAAAAAACAACTGTATACCTACCTGTTGGAATATTGTATGAAAATCATTATGCCTTCGTTTGACCAAACGATACTTGATTCAGAAACCGATCTGTTTAACCGCATTCTGGTTTCCAGCAAGATGAAAATGGCTGCAATGAAAACACACCCGTTTATTACTCAATTTATGGCAAGTGTTTGGGAAGAGGCTTCTCCTGAAGTCAATGACCTACTTGCTTCATTAAAGATGGAAGCAGGGAATTTCAGAAATGAAATGGTTTTGCGAGAGGATGATTCCTTAAAGTTCAAAAATCCCGAAGATGCTCAACCTGTTTACAATATGCTTTTAGTGATGGCGGAGGGGTATGCAGCCCGTTATCGTAACGCAGCCGTTTTTGATTTTGAAACAGTTATGAATGAATTTGAAAAAACCATTTCAATTCTAAAAAACAATTTCTATAAGGAGGAATATTTAAAATGAGTGAATACGCTATTGTCTTGAACCAACTGACCAAGCACTATGGGAAACACAGAGGTATCAGCAACCTCAATCTCACAGTTAATCAGGGCGAGTTCTTTGGCTTCATTGGCCCAAACGGTGCGGGTAAGTCCACCACCATCCGCACTCTGATGGGTCTGATCCGTCCCAGCGGTGGCAACGCTTCTATTTTCGGTTTAGACTGCCAGAGTCAGGCAAGTGTCATTGCCAGAGATGTGGGCTACCTCCCCAGCGAGAACAGCTATTATGAAAACATGAAGGTGCGGGAACTACTGCAATACACCGCCGACCTGTACGCCATGAACTGTGAAACGAAAATGTATGAGCTTTCCGAACGGCTCAATTTGGATTTGTCCCGGAAGATTGCAGACCTGTCTCTGGGCAACAAGAAAAAGGTGGGCATCGTGTCTGCCATTATGACTTCCCCTAAGCTGCTGATCATGGATGAACCTACCAGCGGCTTAGACCCGCTGATCCAGCAGGCATTCTATGATATTCTGAAGGAGGAGAACAACCGGGGCACCACAATTTTCTTCTCCTCCCATGTACTCAGCGAGGTACAGAAGCTGTGTGACCGGGTGGCAATCTTAAAAGAGGGTAAGCTCATGAGCATCCAGTCTATCAGAGAACTACGGGAAAGCGGTTATAAAAAGGTCAGCCTTACCACCAAAACACCGATTTCCAGTGATTTCTGGGAGCTGCCTGGTATTGCGAATTTCTCTGAGACCCCGGACAAGACCTCTGTTTCCTTTATGTATAACGGCAATATCACAGCAATCATTGATAAACTTCACCTGCTGCATTTGGACGATGTGCTTTTGGAAGAGCCCTCTTTGGAGGAAATCTTCATGCACTACTATGAGTAAGGAGGTGTCAGGTATGGTCATTTTGAAATATGAACTGAAACGGCATCGAACCTATATCCTGGGCTGGACCATCGCCTTGGCTGTGTGTATCTTTTTGATGACACCGACTTATTACAGCTTCCTGGATGTTGCCTCCGTGGAACTCTTTGAAACCATGGGCACCACGGACTTTTACAGGAGTGTCGGCGTATCGATGGAATACTTGACT
>JBGVAQ010000330.1:0-2349 GCA_045224775.1 Acutalibacteraceae bacterium
CGGATGATTTCTTTGATATCACTATCGGAAAGACACCTCCAAGAGCTGAAAAACAATGGTTTTTAAGTGGAAATGAGGGGATATCGTGGGCTTCAATTTCTGATTTGGGAAATGCTGGAACTTTTATTTTCAGCACATCTGAAGGACTTACGGAGTATGCTGTTGAAAAGCATAATATGAAAGTGGTGCCGGTTGGGACAATATTACTTAGCTTCAAACTAACATTGGGAAGAGTATCAATAACAACGAAACCAATGTGTACGAATGAAGCTATTGCCCATTTCAGAATAGAGGCACCAGAAGAACGCGAATATACCTATTCGTACTTGAAAAATTTTGAATATGACACTTTGGGAAATACATCGTCAATTTCTAAAGCCGTCAACTCAAAAATTATAAAAGGAATGCCTTTTGTTATCCCAGATGAAAAGACTATAAGTGCATATTCAACTATGGTCGCACCCATTCTGGACGAAATATATAACAAACAGGCTCAGAATCAGCAATTGACTGAAGCCCGTGATCGCTTGCTCCCCAAATTGATGTCAGGCGAAATCGAGCTATGAGGACAGGCTAAACACCGAGTATTGATCCAGGGAGGACAGCCTCTATGAAGTATGAGTATTCTGAAAATGTATTGGTACAGGACAGCGCGGCGGCTCTAATGCATGATGAGTTGGGCTGGGATGTTGTCTTTGCCTATAATACAGAGGTTCTGGGAGAGAACGGTACACTAGGCAGAAAAGACTACCACGAGATCGTCTTGTGGAGGTATTTCAATGCTGCCCTGAAAAAGCTGAATCCCTGGATCACAGATGCACAGATTTCTGAGGCAAGACAGACACTGTCATCATATCTGTCTTCGGCATCACTCCTTCAGATCAATGAGGAGAAGTATTTCTTAATCCGTGATGGTATCCCGGTAACGGTGAAAAAACCAAATGGTAAGACTGAAGAGAAAAAGGCTATCGTAATCGACTTCAACAACCCGGATAACAACCATTTTCTTGCGGTAAAAGAATTGAAGATTCACGGAGATTTGTATCGTCGCCGGACGGATATCGTCGGCTTTGTAAATGGTCTGCCGCTGTTGTTTATAGAACTGAAACGAAATGATGTAGATGTGGAGAATGCCTACACAGATAATTACACAGACTATCAGGATACAATTCCGTTCCTGTTCTATTACAACGCCTTTATTATGCTTTCAAACGGTATGGAGGCAAAAGTCGGTACACTTGGCAGCAAGTATGATTTTTTCCATGAGTGGAAGCGGTTGTCGGAAGATGATGAAGGAAGCGTGGCGTTGGAAACCATGCTTAGAGGTATATGTAAAAAAGAGAATTTCTTAGATTTATATGAGAACTTCATTCTGTATGATCATTCCGATGGAAAAACTGTAAAAATCCTTGCAAGAAACCATCAGTATTTAGGGGTTAATGAAGCTGTTAAGGCATACGGGGATCGTGAGCTTCGTGAAGGTAAACTTGGTGTATTCTGGCATACTCAAGGTTCAGGCAAGAGCTACTCCATGCTCTTCTTGTCGCAGAAGATCCGTCGGAAGTTTCCGGGATCTCCGACCATCGTTCTACTTACAGACCGAGATGAGTTGAATAAGCAGATTTGCGGTACATTTGAAGCTTGCGGCCTTTTGGGTAAGGCTGAAGGCAAGCAATTTATGGCCACCAGCGGCACGGACCTTATAAATAAACTGAAAGGTAATCCAAGCTTTATCTTTACGCTTATCCAGAAATTCAATAAACCAGATGAACCGCCGATTTATCCGGATCATGACATTCTTATTATTTCTGACGAAGCACACCGCAGTCAGTATGGCGTATTTGCTGATAATATTGAGAGGCTACTTCCTACTGCATCCCGTATAGGATTTACAGGAACACCGCTACTGTCATCCAATGAGATTACAGCGAGGACATTCGGAGGATACATTTCTGTATATGACTTCAAGCGTGCTGTTGAAGATAAAGCAACAGTTCCTCTGTATTATGAAAATCGTGGAGAGAAGATTAAAGAAATAAAGAACCCAGATATTACCGATAAGATTCTTGATGCCATAGAAGAAGCAGATTTGAACCCGGATCAGGCGGAGAAGGTGATGCATGAGTTTGAAAAGGAAGTGCATCTGCTTACCGCTGAGCCACGTCTTAAGGCTATAGCAAAGGACTTTGTCGGGCATTACAGTGATCTGTGGACTACGGGCAAGGCGATGTTTGTCTGCCTGAATAAGGTCACCTGCGTTCGAATGTATAACTACGTTCAGGAATACTGGCAGAAAGAAATAGAAAATCTGGAACAGAGGATCACTGCAACCACATCCGATCAGGAGCA
>JBGVAQ010000331.1:0-2628 GCA_045224775.1 Acutalibacteraceae bacterium
TACTTTTTATTTTAGGTCCTAATCTTAACATGGTAGGCATCAGACACAAAGAGGTATATGGCACTGAAACAGCCGAAAGCATAAACCATACTGTTGAAAAATGGGCGGAGGAGCTTGGTCTGGAGCTTGAAATATACCAATCAAACCACGAGGGCGATATAATCGACAAAATACATTCCGCTTACGGAAACAAGGACGGTATAATGATAAACGCAGGCGCACTGACACACTACAGCTATGCGCTTCGTGATGCTATCGAAGCAGTACACATTCCTACTGTAGAAACCCATATGTCAAACATATATGCCCGTGAGGAGTTCCGCCATAAGTCAGTCATATCAGCCGTATGTGTCGGCTCGATAGCAGGCTTCGGCAAAAACAGCTATTATCTCGGACTCAGCGCTTTGCTGAATATTCTCGGTTAAGGAGCTGCCGCAATGAATACAAGAATAACCTCTCTGATATCTATGCTGCCCGAAAACACAGACGCAGCAATTATAATTTCAAACGAAAACAGACGTTATTTTACAGATTTTGTTTCTTCACTCGGCTATCTCGTTGTTACAAGAGAAAAGACATATCTTCTTGTCGATTCAAGATATGAGGAAGCCGCAGGCAAACAGGCAAAAAACTGTACAGTCGTTCCGTTCAGGAAACTGAGCGATTCATTAGGCGAGATAATAAACTGCCGCAAAATAAAAAACGTACTCCTTGAAGGCTCGGCATTCACATTGAATGATGCCGCAGACATTGACAGAATACTTTCAGAATATGGTGCTGTTTCCGAAAAATCACGCACACTTGATGATATAATATGCAAGCAGCGTATAATAAAGACCGCTGATGAAACAGATAAAATGCTGAAAGCACAGCGCATAACAGAAAAAGCACTGAAAGCCGTAATCAGAAACATAAAAGAGGGCATGACAGAAAAGGATATCGCACTTGACCTCGAATTTATAATGAGGAAGTCGGGTGCAGACAGCGTTTCATTCGACCTGATAGCCCTTGCAGGCGAAAATACATCAATGCCGCACGGTGTACCATCGGAAAGACGCATAAAAAAAGGCGACCTTCTTCTTTTCGATATAGGCGCTACCGTTGACGGCTACCACAGCGACATGACAAGGACATATGCATTCGGATATGCAAGCGACAAGGTAAAGCGTGTATATGATACCGTACTCAAAGCACAGCTGAATGCACTTTCAGCCGTACACAGCGGCGCAAAATGCTCTGACATCGACAAAGCCGCAAGAGAATATATAGACAATGCCGGCTATCAGGGACTTTTCGGACATTCCACAGGTCACGGTGTCGGTCTTGAAATACATGAAGCACCCTCAGTTTCACCAAAAAATGACTTCATACTCCAGAGCGGTATGGTCATAACCGTTGAACCGGGAATATATATCCCCGGAGAATTCGGTATAAGAATAGAAGACATGGTCATTGTGACAAATGACGGCTGCATAAATCTTGCCGCCATGCCGAAAGAGCTTACGATAATTTGAGAACCTGTTGGTTTGTGAAAAAATCGTTGACAAACTTCATAAAACACACTATAATATAAACAGAAGCAAGGCGACCAGCCAACTGCGGCAGTCCCTCTGAAATGATTTAGTTACAAAAAGAGTAACCGCCATCTTTTGCGAGGTCAGGCGGTTACTTCTTTTTTATATCGTCGTTTATCTTTATTGCTGTTACAATAAAACCGGCGATGGCAATAATGACACTGATAGTCTGCATAAGCTCGCTATTTGTAATAATTCGCCCACCCCCTTTCTTCAAGGAGGCTTTATTAAGTTTTTCGCCCCCTGTGAAAATATGGGGACTGCCGCATTCCGCAGGCTGATCGCCTTGCAGATATCATTTTACAGTAATTCACTTTACCTGTCAATCACATTTGTAATGATGTGTGTGAAAAAGCCGTTGACAAAACCCATAAAACACACTATAATATAAACAGAAACAAGGCGGCCAGCCGACTGCGGCAGTCCCTTAAGTTAAACAGTTAAAAGAGTAACCGCTTTCTTGTCAGGACAGGCGGTTACTTCTTTTTTATATCGTCGTTTATCTTTATTGCTGTTACAATAAAACCGGCGACGGCAACAATGACACTGATAGTCTGCATAAGCTCGCTATATGTAATCATTTGCCCACCCCCTTTCTTCAAGGAGGCTTTATTAAGTTTTTCGCCCCCTTTGAAAATATGGGGACTGCCGCATTCCGCAGGCTGATCGCCTTGCAGATATTATTCTACAATAATTCACTTTACCTGTCAATCACGTTTTCATCAAACGATATTGTAAGTAAGTGTGAAAATTGCCGTAAAATTATTGCAATTTTTTTTTTAGTATAGTATAATAAATAAGATGTATAGGGCTGTGTGCTTTAAGTACAGTTTTATCTCAGGAATAAAAAAATCAACTCGAAACAGGAGGACTTTTTATGATCACAGCAGGCGATTTCAGAAACGGTGTCACCTTCGATATGGATGGACAGGTCGTTACCATTATCGAGTTCCAGCACGTTAAACCCGGTAAAGGCGCAGCCTTCGTTCGTACCAAGATCAAGAACGTTATCACCGGTGCCGTTATCGAAAAGACTTTCAACCCCAACGACAAA
>JBGVAQ010000332.1:0-2442 GCA_045224775.1 Acutalibacteraceae bacterium
ACTTTTCGGGTACTTGACAGTACAAAACAACAATGATATAATTTTAGAGTAAATCAAACAGGGGAGCTTGTAAACAGGCTGAGAGGAAGCTTTAAGCTTCGACCCTTTACCTGATGCGGATAATGCCGCCGTAGGAAGTTTTATAATGACTTTTTAGGGGACACCGTAAAAATTGGTGTCCCCTGTTTTTTGATGATATTTCATAACTCAAAAATAAAAACGGAGGAGATAATTATTGAAAAAGATTGATACTACTCTTTACTTCATAACAGACAGCACACCATATAATGAAGAAGAATTCCTCGAAAGAGTTGAAAAGGCTCTTTCGGGCGGCGTTACAATAATGCAGCTCAGAGAAAAAGACAGAACCACAAGAGAATATATATCCCTTGCCGAAAAGGTACACAGTATCGCACAAAAATATAAAGTGCCGCTGATAATAGATGACAGGACAGATGTTGCTTTGGCTGTCGGAGCGGAGGGCGTTCACTTGGGACAAAGCGATATGCCGATAGATACCGCAAGAAAAATTGTCGGTGATAAAATGATAATCGGTGCTACAACAAAAACTGTCGAACAGGCTCTTGAGGCTTGCAAAAACGGTGCAGACTATCTCGGTGTAGGTGCCATATATCCCACAACAACAAAAGTTAAAACTGTTCTTACATCTGTAGATACACTCAAGGATATAGTCAAAGCTGTATCCGTTCCTGTAAATGCTATCGGAGGTCTGAATAAGGATAATATAGATGTCCTTAAAGGTTCGGGAATTTCGGGAATATGCGCAGTATCGGCTATAATGAAAGCTGACGATCCCCAGACAGCCGCAAGAGAGCTTAAACAGGCATTTTTATCAATGCATAATTCATAATTCTTAATGCATAATTAAAGGGGCAGACCGGGGACACCACCTTCTGTCGCTTTACAAACAAAATATAATGCTAAACAAAAAAACCGGAGGTAAAATTCTATGAAAACAGCATTATCTATCGCAGGGAGCGATTCCTGCGGAGGTGCCGGAATCCAGGCAGATATCAAGACAATAACAATGAACGGCGTTTATGCCATGAGTGCTGTTACAGCACTCACCGCTCAGAATACTACCGGAGTTTCGGCAATACTCGAAGTCGGAGGAGATTTTCTTAAAAAACAGCTTGACGCTGTATTTGAAGATATCTTTCCCGATGCAGTAAAAATAGGCATGGTATCATCATCAGAGCTTATCGGAGTTATAGCCGACAGACTCACTTATTACAAAGCACATAATATAGTTGTAGATCCCGTCATGGTCGCAACAAGCGGTGCAAAACTTATAAGTGATGATGCTGTTGATGCACTCAGAACAAAACTTCTCCCACTTGCCGATATAATCACTCCGAATATCCCCGAATCCGAGGTTCTTTCCGGAATGAAGATATCCGATGAAAAGGACATGGAAAAGGCCGCACTTATGATAGAAAAAAACTATTCATGTGCAGTACTTGTAAAAGGTGGACACAGTATAAACGATGCAAATGACATACTTTGTTCAGGCGGCAGTATCTCATACTTCAAGGGAAAGAGAATCGACAATCCCAATACTCACGGTACGGGATGTACGCTTTCCTCGGCAATAGCCGCAAATCTTGCAAAAGGCCGTTCACTCGAGGAAGCTGTTGAACGTGCAAAAGCATTTATCTCAGGAGCACTCGGTGCAATGCTGGATCTCGGAAAAGGTTCAGGCCCGATGAATCATGCATTCGCTCTTAAAAGCGAATTCGCAGAATAAATACTTGATATCTGAAAGGAAGAAAATTCAATGAGAGAGTACAAAACACAGATGGAAGCAGCCAAAAAGGGTATCATAACACCCGAAATGAAGATAGTCGCAGAAAAGGAGTATAAAACCCCCGAAGAAATAATGCGTTCTGTCGCAAAAGGTGAGGTATGCATACCCTGCAACATAAACCATAAATCTATCTCCCCTGAAGGCATAGGTGCAGGTCTTAAAACAAAAATCAACGTAAACTTGGGTATTTCAGGCGACTGCAAAAACTATGATGTTGAGATGCAGAAGGTTGACATGGCACTCAAATTCGGTGCTGAAGCTATAATGGATCTCAGCAACTACGGCAAAACAAATACATTCCGCCGTGAGCTTGTAGAAAAATCTCCTGCAATGATAGGCACTGTACCTATGTATGATGCAATAGGCTATCTTGATAAAGACCTTCTTGAAATAAAAGCCGAAGACTTCCTTAAAGTAGTACGTGCCCATGCCGAAGAAGGCGTTGACTTCATGACTATACATGCAGGTATAAACAGACGTGCAGTCGAAGCCTTCATGCGTGACAAGCGTGAAATGAATATTGTTTCACGAGGCGGTTCACTTCTTTTTGCATGGATGATGATGACAGGAAATGAAAACCCGTTCTATGAATACTATGACAAAGTACTTGACAT
>JBGVAQ010000333.1:0-12011 GCA_045224775.1 Acutalibacteraceae bacterium
ATATCCTTTTCATTTATGAAGTCCTGATTATGCAGAGTTGCACGGCTTACTGTTGTTCCCGCAAGTGTTATGGGGGAGAATATCGCCGTAGGTGTGAGAACGCCTGTTCTGCCGACATTTATTTCTATGTCAAGGAGTTCTGTTTCCTTTTCTTCGGGCGGATATTTATATGCTTCTGCCCATTTAGGAAACTTTGATGTACTGCCGAGAATTTTCCTCTGAGAAAAGCTGTCTATCTTTATAACTGCGCCGTCTATCTGGAAAGGCAGTTCACCACGCATCGAGCCTATCTGTTCTATTTTTTCGAGTACATCATCAATGCTTTCACAGCGGTAATAAAAAGGAAGTGTTGTAAAGCCTATCTCTGTAAGGTAATCGAGAGATTGTTTGTGACTGTCAAAGCTTTCGCCTTCTATCTGCTGTATGTTGAAAACGAATATATCAAGATTTCGTTCCTTTGTTATATTTGAATCTTTCTGACGCAAAGAGCCTGCTGCGGCATTTCTCGGGTTTTTGAAAACCTTTTCTTCACGTTCCTCCTGATATTCCACAACTTTGTTAAAGCTGTCTATTGACATATAGACTTCGCCTCTGACTTCAAGGTAGGGAACAGGTCTGTCAAGCTTCATGGGGAGAGTTTTTATGACTTTGAGATTGTCGGTTATATCCTCGCCTACAAGTCCGTCACCTCTTGTAGAGCCTCTTACGAAAATACCGTTGCGGTACTCGGCAGATACGGAAAGACCGTCTATTTTCGGTTCAACTATATATACGGGATCGGAAACGGTTTCACGCACTCTTTTGTCAAAATCACGTATTTCGTCATGTGAGAATGAATCGTGCAGACTTTCCATAGGAACTGTATGCTCAACGGGCGAGAATTTTACTGATGCTTCACCGCCTACTTTCTGAGTAGGGGAATCGGGTGTTTTAAGTTCAGGATATTTTTCCTCTATTTCTTCAAGCTCACGCAAAAGCATGTCATATTCATAGTCGCTTATTTCGGGAGCGTCTTCGTTATAATATCTTTTGTTGTGATAATTTATCTGTGAGCGGAGTTCCTCCGCCCTTGATTTTATTTCATTTATATCCATAATTTTTTCTCCTTATATTATGCGCCGACTGTACGGGCGAATCCTACGATCAGCGGCATTGTTATAACAGAAAGAAGTGTAGAGAGTGTGACGAGGTTTACAGAAAGCTCTGTATCATTGTCAAACTTTGCTGCAAACATAGTTGCTGCGGCTGCAACGGGTGCAGCGGCAGCGATAACACAGGTTATAAGAACAGTATCTCTTATACCGCACAGCATCATTCCGCCGAATGCTAAAAGAGGAACAGCTATAAGTCTGAACAGTACGCAGATAAAGCCCTTTCCGTCCTTGAAAGCATCGGAAATTTTTGACTTTGAGAGATAATATCCTACTATCATCATAGGCAGTGGAGTATTGAGATTTGCAAGGAATCCGATTGGTTTGGCTATTATTTCATGTACAGGACATGAGGTAAGGAAAATTATAAATCCTATGACCATGCCTATAATACATGGATTGAGAGCGATTTTTTTGAAAGACATGGATTTTTTGTCACCGCTTGAAAGCCATACGCCGAATGTCCACATTATTATATTGAATACAACTATATATACAGCACCGAAGAAAACGCCGTCCGAACCGAGTATTGCCTGCTGCATAGGCAGTGACATATATCCGCAGTTGGAGAATATGAGAGAAAAGCGATATACTCTGTTTTTCTTAGGCTCTTTGTCATGGAATATGAGCATGGCTATTACAATAGATACAATCTGTATCAGAAAAGAAGCAGCCGCCGTTGTCATAAGACCGCCAAGCATAGCGTGATCAAAAGGTCTTATGAAGTTCTGGATTATAACACAAGGGCAGACTATGTACAGAACTATGTCTGTTATGGATTTTGCGGTTTTGTCGTTGAGCATTTTGATTTTGCCGCATAAAAAGCCTACACCGATAAGTATAAAAAGCTCTATTACCTGAGTTCCTACGGTTATAAAGTTATCAAGCATTATTATCCCCCATTTTTATCATTCCATGTCAGTGATGATTATTTTTATTTTTAAAGTCTGCATTTGAAGTCATTGTATCCGAAATGTTTCAGAAGCTTTGTATTGCCGTCAGTTTCAAGAAGGTATATATCGGGCAGCGGCATACCGTTGAAGGTATTGTTTTTTACCATTGAATATATCGCCATGTCCGTAAATATCAGTTTATCACCGATATTAAGAGGGGTGGGGAAGGAGTAGTCACCGATAATATCTCCTGCAAGACATGTAGGCGCACCGAGCCTGTATGTATATGGAAGAATATCAGGTTTATCAGAGTTTATAATAAACGGACGGTATGGCATTTCCAGAACATCAGGCATATGACAAGCGGCGGATGTATCAACGATAGCTATATCCATATTATTTTTTATTATGTCAAGTACAGATGTTACAAAATAACCTGCATTGAGTGCAACAGCTTCGCCGGGTTCAACATATATTTCAAGGTCATATTTTTCCTTCATATAGTTTATACAGCTTATGAGCTTTTCAATGTCATAGTCAGTCCTTGTTATGTGATGACCGCCGCCGAAATTCAGCCATTTCATACCGTAAAGATATTTACCGAATTTTTCTTCAACAGCTTTGAGTGTACGTTCCAGAGTGTCGGAATTCTGCTCGCACATAGTATGGAAATGCAGACCGCTTATACCTTCAAGTTCGTTTTCCTCGAAATTTTCGATTGTTATGCCGAGCCTTGAATTTGTAAAGCAGGGGTTATATATATCTGTTTCTATTTCGGAGTATTCGGGATTTATCCTCAGACCAAATTCAACATTTTTATGAGCAATAGCTTTTTTGCGGAAGTGTTTCCATTGGGAGAAAGAATTGAAAACTATATGGTCGCATATTTTCAGAAGCTCATCCATATCTTCATCTTTGAATGCAGGAGCATATACATGTATCTGTTTGTTGCCCATTTCCTCGTGTGCAAGTCTTGCCTCGAATATACCGCTTGAAGTTGTACCGCTGATATATTCGGATATGAGCGGATAGACATGATAGGCTGAAAAGGCTTTTTGCGCAAGAAGGATATGACAGCCTGTTTTTTGCTCGACATACTTTAATTTTTTGAGATTTTCGATAAGAGCCTGTTCATCTATAACATAACAGGGTGTAGGCAGTGACAGGATATTATCAATGTTTTTGTCTGACATTTTTTCCACCTTCTTTAATTATTGACAATAAAAATATTAACACAAAGCACTGCAAAAAGCAACAAGGCGGAAAATAAAAAAACGTCAGTTTCCCGAACTGACGATTGATAAAATTATTCTACATTAACTTTTTCTTTCTTTTGATGTATTAATGGAGGCTATAAGTATTTTTTTGATTTCCAAACAATCGTTTAACATAGATTTTGCCATATTTTTGTCTAAATAATCTGATTTTTCCAGAATATGAAGCCAGTATTCTGTTTCGGCAGCTTCTTTGAGAGCAATACGAAGTTTAGCAATAAAATCGGCTTTGCTGTTTCCGTACTGAGCTTCATTGATATTTGCACCAATGGAAGTACCACTTCTAAGTATTTGCTTTGAAAGTACGGATTCGTGTTTAGTTTTTAGCAAATAGCTATGAAGTTTTACTATTCTTGCACCAAAGTTAATGGATTTTTCAATCAATATATTATCTTTCATAATTATCACCAATTAAAAAATATCAAGAAGTTTTGAATAAACAATTATTAATAATTTTTCAGTTTTAAGTTTTCAGTATTCATTTAGAAAATCCTGTCTATGTTAATGAATACTTAAGATTGAAAATTTAAAAATGAATAATACAAAGCGAAAATCCTGCCGATTAAACCGACAGGATTTTCGCTTTGGTGGGAACAATAGGGCTCGAACCTATGACCCTCTGCTTGTAAGGCAGATGCTCTCCCAGCTGAGCTATGCTCCCATATTCAAGAAAAGTAATCGGAAAAAATTGGTGCGGGTAACAGGACTTGAACCTGCACCTCCTTGCGAAGACCAGCACCTGAAGCTGGCGCGTCTGCCAATTCCGCCATACCCGCTCATTACGGTTTAACCGTTTATCACGGACACCGGATTTCCGACTGCTTGATTATTATAACAGACGTTTTCTGATTTGTCAACACTTTTTTAAAATTTTTTTAGAAATAATTTTGAACATTGTTATCTATATGATTTTTATATGATTTTGCACTGTAAAACTTTTGTCTTTTAAAATAAAATGTGTAAATTGTCAAATAAATCGGCTGTTAATTCTTTTTGAGAAAAAACAATATGTAATGTTGTGTTATAATCAAATAATAAAAATTTAAAACAAAGGATGGGAAAAATGAAATTTGAAGAAAGCTATAAGCTTATTAAAAAAATATACATGGAAAAAGACTTTTCAAATGTAAATACAGACTTTACCGGTTCTCTGACTATAACCGGCAAAGACGGCGGAGATGTTTTTCTTGCTTATATAAAGGGGAAAAAGCTCATTGAGCCTGCAAAGCATGACAAGGCAAATATCCATGTTACGATTTCAGATGAAACATTCGACGCTGTTGTAAACAAGAAGATAGATCCCTTTAAAGCATTTACATCAGGCAAGATAAAAGCTAAAGGAAATATCTTCCTTGCAATGTCTATATATAGGAAGCTGAAGAAAAAATGATCATATACAGGTCTTTATGACAAAAACCCGTATATGTCTAATGACAACCGGATGATTTTATTTTAAAATATATTTCAGGATACATAATAATTCAAAGTAAATTCAGGAGATGAGAAAATGGCAGCTTTTTCAATGGATGAGTACTATCGTGGAGAATCTGTAAATGCGTACAAGTATTTTGGTGCGCACCCCGTTTCTGAGGATGAATCAGGTATCATTTTCAGAGTATATGCACCTGCCGCATGGCAGATTGAGGTTATCGGTGAGTTCAACGGCTGGAACGGTCAGAACCACAAGATGAATAAACCCTGTGCAGGTGTTTTTGAGCTTTGTGTACCCGAGGCAAGAGTCGGACAGCTCTATAAGTTCCGTGTTTATCAGCAGGGCGGAAATGTTGTTGACAAAGCAGATCCCTATGCTTTTCACAGCCAGCTCAGACCGGATACTGCATCTGTTATAACAAGAGTTTCTCAGATGAATGTGTTCCATGATGAAAAGTGGATAAAGAACAGAAGTAAGTGCTACGATAAGCCTATGAATATATATGAAATGCACATGGGCTCATGGAAAAGACCTTACGGCAAGACAGAAGCTGACGGCGATGCTCAGTGGTTCAAATATGACGAGATAGCTGAGGAGCTTGCAAGTTATGTTAAGGATAATAACTTTACACATATAGAAGTAATGCCGCTTGCAGAATATCCCTTTGACGGTTCATGGGGCTATCAGGTATCTCAGTATTACAGTGCAACATCAAGATATGGTACACCTGAACAGCTTATGAAATTCGTTGATGTATGCCATAAGCACGGCATAGGCGTTATAATCGACTTTGCCTTTGTTCATTTCGTAAAGGATAACTATTCTCTTGGTAACTTCGACGGTACTCCTTTCTATGAGTATCCGCCTTCAGACGTTAATCAGAGCCAGTGGGGGTCATATAACTTCAACCTTTCAAGAGGTGAGGTACAGAGCTATCTTATGTCATGTGCTGCATTCTGGCTTGACACATATCATTTTGACGGTATCCGCATGGATGCTATAAATAACGGTATTTACTGGATGGGAGATAAGAACAGAGGTGTAAATGACCGTTCTGTTGACTTCTTCAAGAAAATGAATTATCGTCTTAACAAAGAATTTAACAATATCATGCTCATAGCTGAGGACTCTTCCGACTATCCCGGCGTTACAAAGCCTGTTGAAGAAGGCGGTCTTGGATTCGACTATAAGTGGGATATGGGCTGGATGAATGATACCCTTGAATATATGAAAGTAGATCCGCTCTGGAGAAAGGGCAGCCATAACAAGATAAACTGGTCAATGGCATATTTCTATTATGAGAGATTCATACTTCCGCTTTCACACGATGAAGTTGTACATGGTAAGGCAACTATCGTACAGAAGATGTGGGGCGGAGATTATCAGAATAAATTCGCACAGGTTCGCACACTCTATGCATATATGATGACTCACCCCGGTAAGAAGCTCAACTTCATGGGCAACGAGATTGCAATGTTCAGAGAGTGGGACGAAACCAAGGAGCTTGACTGGTTCCTTGTCAAAGAATATGATATGCACAGAATGTTCAGCGAGTTCTTCCGTGAGCTTAACGGTCTTGTAAAGAACAATCCTGCATTCTATGAAAAGGACTATGATCCGGAAGGATTCCTCTGGATAGATGCAGACAATGCAAATGAGAACATGTTTGCATACTACCGTATAACAGACGGACAGAAGTATGCTGTAGTTCTGAACATGGCACCTGTTACAAGAGAGAATTTCCGCATGGGCGTTCACTATCCGTGTACTATGACAGAGGTACTCAATACTGATGATACACGCTTCGGCGGTACAGGTGTACTTAATAAGGGCAAGATAAAGTCAGAACCTATCTGTCATAATCAGTGGTATCATTCTGTAGAGATAACACTTCCTCCGTTTGGCGCATGTATCTTTGAGGTAAAAGAAGATCCCCGTCCGAAGTCTGAGGATGCTAAGTCAAAAAAGAAGACTGAAACAAAAAAATAATAAAACCTCCAGAAAAAACACGGCAGACCTGAAATATGGTCTGTCGTGTTTTTTTAAACTTTATATTATTAATTCAGTCAGCTGTATTAAGCAGTTCATGCTTGCATTTCCAGAGCGGTTCCGAAAGATCGACATAATATGTGTGGGGATTTTCAAAACGTTTTACCTCGTCCCAGAGTGTTTCAAGCTGTTCGGCACATCTGTTCTTTATTGTTTCAATGTCGGGCAGCTCATAGCAAAGCTCGCCTTTGTCGAATATCTTTCTGCGTATCTTTACAGCTTTGAAATTTGCTATTGTCTTGCGTTTCCATGTGTGTTCAGGATCAAATATAACATATGGCTTTGTGTCGTCAATAACTTCATCAAAGAGAGTTATAACATCTGCAACAGCCTTTCCGCTTTCGTTGTCATACAGACGGTAAAGCTCCTTGAAGCATGGATTTGTTATCTTTGCGACATTCTCGCTTATTTTTATTTTAGGTATTTCAGTACCGTTCTTGTTTATGGAAACTACCTTATATACTCCGCCGAAAACAGGCTCAGAGCTTGCTGTAATAAGACGTTCACCAACGCCGAATGTGTCTATCGGAGCACCCTGACGGAGCATATCAGCAATTATATATTCGTCAAGCGAGTTGGACGCACATATTTTGCAGTCAGGGAAGCCTGCGTCATCAAGCATTTTTCTTGCTTTCTTTGATAAATAGGTTATGTCGCCGCTGTCTATTCTTATACCTTTAGGACGGCAGCCGAGAGGGACAAGTACTTCATTGAAAACCTTTATAGCATTAGGGATGCCGGATTTAAGAACATTATAGGTATCTACAAGGAGAGTGCAGCTTTCGGGGTACTGTTTTGCGTATGCAAGAAAAGCGTCATATTCGCTGTCAAAAGATTGTATCCAGCTGTGAGCCATAGTGCCGAGGGCAGGAACACCGAAATCCCTGTCACATATAGTACAAGCCGTACCAACACAGCCGCCTATGTAAGCCGCTCTTGCACCATATACAGCGCCGTCATAGCTGTGCGCACGTCTTGAACCGAATTCCATTATTGCCCGTCCGCCTGCCGCACGGACTATACGGTTTGACTTTGTGGCGATAAGGCTTTGATGATTTATTGTAAGGAGTACCATTGTTTCGACTAACTGAGCCTGAATGATAGGACCTCTTACAGTTACAATGGGTTCGCCGGGGAATATAGGTGTACCTTCCTCGACTGCCCATACATCACAGGAAAATCTGAAGTTACGCAGATACTTTAAAAATTCCTCGCTGAAAATCTTCTTTGTTCTGAGGAAAGCTATATCTTCATCCGTAAATGAAAGATTTTTCATATATTCGATAGTCTGTTCAAGACCTGCCATTATAGCAAAGCCGCCCTTGTCGGGATTTCTGCGGTAGAACATATCAAATGTAGCGATGATATCTTTCATACCGTTTTCAAAATAACCGCCTGCCATTGTAAGCTCATAAAAATCTGTAAGCATTGTGAGATTTATTTTATTGTAAGCCATAGTAACAACTCCTTTTAATTTATAATTATTGTTTTACATTGTCATCCTGAGCATAGCGAAGGATCTTTTCATTATGAATTGTGAATTAATTGATGTTTTCGCATATTTCTATGCCGTTTGTCTGCATTACAAGATAAGCTGCAAGCTCTGCTGTTTCGGGAAGTCTTGTCGGAAGGGTACATGTAGCCGTAAGATCTTTTATCACTATAACACGGCTTTGTCTGTTTATCCTGTTAAGACCGCTTTTTATGGAAAGAGCAAGCTGTATAACGCACATATCAGTGCAGTCGCCTGTTATGAGGAATGTATCAAAGCCGTTTTCTATAATATCATTACGGAAATCATCCTCAAGCCAGCCGCTGACTGAAAGTTTCGGGAATATCCTGAATTCAGCGGCATTTTTAAGCTCGTCTGTAAGTTCGCTTTCTGATGTACCTTTGACGCAGTGAACAGGGTAGGTGAGGAATTCAGTGCAGCTTTCGGGGTGACAGTCGCAGAGAGCGTAGTTTTTAATTCCGTATTTGCTGCATTTTGCGGAAAAGTCTGCAACAGAATTATTTATAGAGAGTACCTCACTGCTCGACAAAGCACCTTCCTTAACAAAACCGTTTACCATATCAACGGCGATATGGACTGTTTTTGATTTATCAATCTCACCAAAGGAAATACTTTTTATTTCCGAAAGTTCATTTGCTATCCTTTCGATATCCCTGACAATGAGTTCTGTATTTTTTGTACTTTTCATATTTACTCCTCCCTTTTTGATATAATCATTTTGAAATTATCAATTTGATAATTACATTATATAACAGGCTTTTAATTTTTGCAACATTTTTTTGAAAAAATTTTTACCAATGAAAAATCTTTTAAAGAATTATATTGGTAATTTCTAACAAAAAACAGAATATTTTTTAGATAACATAAAAAAATTAATAAAATTAAGAAATCCGATTTGTCAAATTTAGCAATTAGTCTTATATTTTAGACAAATATTGATAATAATTTTCTTGCATAATTGCTATTGTTATTTATTTTGTAATAATTTATAATTTTATTATGGTATCAAGGGGATGATACTGAAAATTAAACTGTGAGGTGTGATAAATGAGATTGCGCAAGCAGGCACTTGGCTCAAGAAATCTTATAGGAGTCAGAGTAGAAGAAGCCCGCAAAAAGAGGGGAATGAAACAAAAGGAGTTGCTGGCTCAGCTTCAGGTAAGAGGCGTTGATATGAATGCATCGGGACTGTCAAAGCTGGAAGGTCAGATAAGATATGTCACAGATGTAGAGCTTGTCGCTCTTGCAGATATCCTTGAAGTATCTGTGGATTATCTGTTAGGACGGGAAAAAAAATAAATTTATTGAATGCGGCTGATTTTTCAGCCGCATTTTTTGTTTACAAAAAAGTAAAAATATGTTATGATTTGAATATCAAATATAAACATGGGAGGTTTCTTGAATGGAACAGTATAAAAAGGAATTTATAGAATTTATGGTTGATTGTCAGGTGCTTAAATTCGGGGATTTCGTTACAAAAAGCGGAAGAAAAACACCGTTTTTCGTTAATACGGGATTTTACAGAACAGGTGCACAGCTCAGAAGACTCGGACAGTATTATGCAGAGGCTATAAACAATACTTTCGGACTTGATTTCGATGTGCTTTTCGGACCTGCATATAAAGGCATACCGCTTTCTGTTGCAGCAACAATAGCTATAAGCGAAAAGTTTGACAAGGATATACGCTACTGCTCAAACAGAAAGGAAATAAAGGATCACGGCGATAAGGGCATACTTCTTGGAAGTCCCATAAATGACGGCGATAAAGTTGTTATAATTGAGGACGTTACTACTGCCGGAACATCCATTGAGGAAACACTGCCGATAATCAAGGCACAGGGCGATGTACAGCCTGTCGGACTTGTAGTGTCAGTTGACAGAATGGAAAGAGGACAGGGCGAAAAGAGTGCACTCAGCGAGATAAGCGAAAAGTACGGTCTTAAAACAACAGCTATAGTTACAATGGCAGAGGTTATCGAGCATCTGTATAATAAGGAATATAAGGGTAAAGTAATAATAGATGATAAACTCAAAGCTGCTATTGATGCATACTATGTACAGTATGGTGCAAAGGCATAAATGAGGCATCGGAAGCACAGAGGATTTTTATTCTTTGTGCTTTCGCTTTAATTTGAGGATAAAAAATGAAAAGTAAAATATTGAGCATAGCTCTCAGTGTATGCCTTCTTGGAACGGCTGTACCATTTAATGTATCGGCAAAAGAGTGTGTCGAGCCGGAAGCAAATTGTGGTGAAGCTACATTTATAGTATCGCTCGATACCCCTGCACTGATAGATTTTGTAAATGCATCGGACGGCAGATATAAAAAGGTAAATGAGTTTCTTTTTACCGATGAAGGCAGGGACGTAAGCAATTCGCTTGAAAAATACCGTGAGGCTGTAAAGAATATCATAGCTGATGCAATACCGTCAGCGGATTTCAGCGAAAGCAGGAGCTTTTCCGTTGTTACAAACGGCTTTACGGTAAAAGCGGATATGTCAGACTATAATACGCTGAAAAATCTTATAGGCGTAAAGTCGGCAGATATATCGGGTGTTACAAAAATACAGAACAAGACAGCATCAAAAATCGTTTCTGATACAGATGACAGCGAAAATTCAAAGATCAAAGCGAGTAAGGCATATACGGAGTCGATAAATGTACAGGAAGCTTATGATGCAGGATATACGGGAAAAGATATGCTTATAGCGATAATAGACAGTGAGTTTGATTTAAAGAATCAGACCTTTTCCTCTGCACCGAAAAATCCGGCATACACAAAGAACTTTGTAAAAAGAATAAATGCTGTAAGCAAATTCAATATTTCGGATAACAGTATAGATGATATTTTCTATAACGGAAAGATAATATATGCATATGACTATGGTGAAGACGATACGGACTGTGCGGATGATATGATATATCATGGTACACATGTATCGGGAATAGCCGCAGGAAACAGCGGCGGTAAAGGCAGGTTTGATTATAAGGGCGTGGCATATGATGCACAGCTTGCACTTTTCAAGGTAGCAGATGAAAATCTTTCCCTTGACGATGGCGCAATACTTGCCGCACTTGATGATTCGGTCAAGTTAGGTCCTGATGTCATAAACTGCAGTTTTGGTGCAAGAAAATTCCTGCTGTATGATTATGAAGGAAAGAGCCTTTTTGAAAGGCTTACGATATCGGGAATAAATGTTGTATGTGCGGCAGGAAATGACGGTGTGAACAGTTATTCTCTTGGTGTACAGGATATTCCTGCCGATTACATAACATACGGAACAGTAGGTACTCCGTCCTCGGCAGACGGTATGTTTTCTGTTGCGGCATCTGTACCTGAAAAATATTATGGAAACAAAACACGGATAATATTCAATGACGTAAGGGAATTCAGAGCAAAGGCTACACATATCGAAACAGACGCAGCTGAAGAAAAAAAGATTATGTCGGTAAAAAAACACAGTTCTGATGAAGAGGATGAACCCGAAGAGGATATCATAAGCTATGAGGAATACAAGTATGTATTTGTGGACGGCACAGGTACTGAGAGCGAGCTTAAAGATGCGAACATTAAAGGCAGGATGGTGGTGCTGAATAAGGGAAATCAGCCTATTAAAGATGTTATAAAAAAAGTGCAGAAGTACGGCGGTCAGGGCATTATAATTATAGATAACGGCAGCATGGAATATTCAAGCTCT
>JBGVAQ010000334.1:0-2883 GCA_045224775.1 Acutalibacteraceae bacterium
CACATGAGGAGACGTTTTGTCGAAGCCATTCCTTCCAACAAAAAACTGCACAGCACGTCTGTTGCCGTTCAGGCTGTGGAGCGGATAAAAAGGATATATCATGAGGAGGGACTGCTGAAAAACTGCACAGCAGACGAAAGATACAAGGAACGGCAGAAAACAATAAAACCGTTGATAGACGAATTCTTCGCATGGCTTGAACCCTTGCCGGTGAGCGGCAAAAACAAGCTTGCGGAGGCCATTGGTTATGCAAAAAATGAAAAAGCGTATCTTTACACATTCCTTGAAAACGGAAACGTCCCAATGGACAATAATCGTGCCGAAAATGCGATAAGACCGTTTGCCGTCGGCAGAAAAAACTGGCTGTTCAGCAATACGGCAAGAAGTGCAGAATGCAGCGCTGCGCTTTATTCTATCGTATCCACAGCACAGGCGAATGGTCTGGATGCAGAAAAATATCTTACGGAACTGTTCAGGAACGCAGCCGGGACGATAATTATGCCATGGGAGGATGAAGAAAATGAAGATCAGCAGAGATGATGCGCAGTTGTTTTTTGAGCTGTTCCTACCATTACTGGATTTCACGAATAAAAGATTCAATGTGTTTCCATGTAATGAAACCTTTAAGGAAAATTTTGAAAAATCAAAAGGTATTGACATAAAAAATGCCCTGAGTGTCGCAAATACACTTTGGACAAACGATTATTTGATAGACGAATACCTTAAGTTGACGGTTCTTGATACCAACTGCCGTGAAATTGTCAGCAATTGGAAACTGCATATTACAGGAAAGTTTATCCTTGAAAGACATTTGAAAAAAGGCTAAATATTCATCAGAGTGGACGATGAAAAAGTATATCTTATAAAAGGTTTGCATTCCACATGGTCTGAATTGATCAATGGTATGCCGACACCTGTGTTGTTGAAGGCAACTCTGCTTCCATGGAAAGATGTTATCATATCTGATGGATTTGTTACACTAACTCCCGTATACTTCGGAAAAGGCTATTCATCGTAATTCAAGGAAATCTACCTCAACGCAAAACACAATAATACAATCTTTCTTTTCTTGTAAATCAAACTACGGAGTCAGAATTCGATCGTCTGACTCCGTAGTTTTCAATTCGCCTTATTTTTGACGGTTACGGAAGATGTCATTGTATTCAAGAATATTGGTCAGCCATTGTCCAAACAAAAGAACAGTACAAAATCACGTTCTATGCATCCATACTGACCAAACTTACCAACGGTCTTGGATGAACCGACTGTCTGTGATGTAATATCTCTACTGTGAACATCAATGCCCGGATAAAAGAGCTGGAAGTAGTTGCCGAGATATGACGTGTAGGCGTTTCCGGTCATCAGATACAGAGATGATTCGCGGAAATGTATGTCTCTGAGCCAATCGGTTTCAAAGCCTGCCGCTATCAGATAATCCGCCAGTGTTCTGCCGGGATACATCGACTTGACATAGTTTGCGATATATTGGTTATCATCAAAAGACAGCGGGCTGCTGTTTTGCAGGTCGTTGAGGATTCTTTTTCCGCCTTCTATATCAATTGTTTCTGTGAAGCCGTATTCGTTGCCGTATCGATGGTTTTTTCCGTCCATGATGACGGATGCTTTCAGAGGAATATTGACAGTGCCGTTTTTGACATAAACACGTCCGTTGAGCTCATTGAAGCTCTTCAGGTGAGAAGCAACGCTGTCAGGGTCAGCAGTGTCGAATACCTTTTGGTTCAGGTCGGAAAAAGTGGATTCTACAATGCTTTTCAGCGTTTTGATCTCATGATAATGGGCAAGCTCGTCGCCGCTGAGCTTTGCGATATCTTCTGCTGAGAAATCTGCTACACGATGAGCGGCTTCCAGACACTCTGCGATGATGCTGTAGGTATATACGCCAAGCTGCATCAGGCGGTCTACATAGGGTCTTGAAAACTCTTTTGCATCATTAGAAAATGCTGCGTAGGGGATATTGGACAGATAGACATAGTAAAAAATATCATGATCGCCTGTTGAGGAGAAGGTGGCGCTTGTTAAAGCATTGATAAAGTTCATGTAATCATTATAAAGGCTGCCTGCGCTGTTCCACTTGTCATTTCTGCCGATCAGCATAGCGATCTCAACGGATTTTTCCTGATCGCTGAGTGTTTTGTCATCGCTGATGATCCTGATCTGACGGTCAGTTTCCATTAACGCGGTCATCAGTTCGTCAAAGCCTGCGCCTTTGGCTGCAATGACTGTCCGTGCTGTGATCTGCTGTTCGATCAGACGCGCCTGCTGTTCGATATCCTTTCTGACAGCTTCTTCGGATGCTGCGATACGGTTCTGTATGCCTTTGAGTTCCTCTTTTACCTGCTTGAATTCATTGGAGACCTCTTTCCGAAAGTCGTTCAGGTCTTTGCTGATATCACTTAAACTTGGTCCTTTATCTTTGCCAATAATAGATCCAAGCAGAGAATCGACCACGCCGGCGATCGCCTGACCACCGGGTACATACTGGCGGATGAGTCCCAGCCCACACTGATATTCAGCGTTTAACACAGCATCTGCGACAGGAAATTCTGTATGGAAGTCTACGGCATTTGCACTTGTGACTGCTGCCATACCAACAGAAACAGCAGTGACAACGGATAAAGACAAAGCGATCAATTTTGTTTTCAAACGATTCTTACGCATAGTAATCGCCTCCTTGACTAGTTCTTACAAAATACACTTAACGAGTTAAATGATTAACTTATTGTGTCTATAATATAGCACGGTCACTTTGACTTGTCAAGATATCTTTGGCAGATTGTCAGGGCAACCGCATGAAAAGAAACGAAAAATATGTTATAATTGACCAAAAGGAGTTGGTCAATTATGAAAAAATACTTTGAAGAA
>JBGVAQ010000335.1:0-1605 GCA_045224775.1 Acutalibacteraceae bacterium
ATCTTGAAAATGAATGTATAACGGATAAACCCTCTATGGAAACTATAACATGGAAAAGTGATATTGAATATTGTGAAACAGAAGAATGGTTTGACGATGAATTTGATCCACATAGGAAAACAACATTTTTTTCACCGGATAATAAGAATACGATCAGTATTTTCTGGAGCGATTGGGGCAATGCGTTCTTTTTCAAACTGTTTCATAATAACACAAATACAGAAAAAACTATTCTTGCACCATTTGATATTCCAATCCTTGATGGAGCTATTACTTATGACTCGCATTATTTTATATATTTGACGGATTCGGAAAGATTAAGTACTGAAAGTAGAGAAATTATTTTACAACATATGATTGTTCATTATGATATATTGAATGATTGTCAGAGTGTTGTTGAAATAAAGCTACCTGAAAACAGATATATTACATGTAGTACTTTCTCTATCTTTGGAGATTACTTGTTTTTATGTTTAAATGATGGTACATTAAATGTTATTGAATCAAAAAGCGGACAAATTATAAAAACATTAATTCATACACATTATGTTCATGTAAAGAATTGCAGGTTCCATAATATAACAACTGATTCAGAAACATATACTCTCTTGTATCAATATGGTGCTGATATAGATGCTTCTTACTATCCTGAAACAGTTTCATTGAAGCAGGGACCCGTTAAATTTCATGTTCGCAATAAAAAATCCACAGGCATACAGTATTCTTTCATGCGTGGAGATGGAGTATTTTCCGGACAAGTGCAAATGAGAGGTAAATTTATGCCAGAAAAGACATTAAAAACAGAAATGGAAAAATATGGATTGTTTTTTTAAGATTATACTCGAATGTAAAAACATTGAGCAGGCTTGTAGCACATCGGATTTTATAATAGCCTGATAATCCAACCTCGAATATAAAGGAATTTCTATCTGCTCAATGTTTTAGGTCACGGGTATAAGTAATTTAGAGCTTGTCCGTAAATAAAAAGTGTGCTATAATAATTCCGATATAGTTTTGATAAGAAAGGTGCCAAAGATGAAGAAAAATATAGAAAAAAAGAAATACTATCGCTCCTGGACGCTGTCAGATGAGTTATGGGAAAGAGTGAAAGATGAGATTCCCAAAAGACAAAGAGATGAAAATAAAACATACAAGAACAAGCCCGGTCAAGGCAGAAAGCCAATACCGCCACGGAAGGTATTGGAAGGAATTCTCTATGTTTTAAGAACAGGCTGTCAATGGAAAGCAGTCCCCAAAGAATACGGAGCGGGCAGCAGTCTGCACAAGTATTTTCAGGAATGGGAAGCAGCAGGTTTTTTTGAGAAATTGTGGGCAATGGCATTGGAAGAATATGATAAAGAAAAAGGAATCGGTTGGGAATGGCAGAGCGTGGACGGCTGTATGGTAAAAGCACCATTGGCACGTGAAGCAGTAGGTCATAACCCGACCGATCGGGGAAAAAATGGGGACAAAACGGAGTATTCTGACGGATGCCAGTGGTATACCGTTGTCCGTTGTACTTGACGGAGCAAACCGGCACGATATAAAACTGTTGGAAAAAACATTGGACAAAATGGTTATTTTCCGACCCGAAGTGACAGATGA